>NZ_JBILQX010000038.1:0-24126 GCF_044372965.1 Elstera sp.
TTAAGGGGATCGTAAAATGGCTAAATTTTCTCTCCCAGCCCATTCGACGATCAACGAAGGTAAAACCTTCCGCGCCGACGGGGCAAAGCGTGTTAAGCGGTTCCGCCTGTACCGGTGGGACCCGGAAACCGGGCAGAACCCGCGTCTCGATACTTACGAGATCGATCTCGATAAGTGCGGGCCGATGGTTCTCGACGCGCTGATCAAGATCAAAAACGAAATCGACTCGACGGTCACGTTCCGCCGCTCGTGCCGCGAAGGGATTTGCGGTTCCTGCGCCATGAACATCGACGGCACCAACACGCTCGCGTGCTTGAAGCCGATTGATGACGTGAAAGACGATGTGAAGATCTACCCGCTGCCGCATATGCCGGTGGTGAAGGATCTCGTGCCCGACCTGTCGGTGCCTTACGCCCAATATGCGTCGATTGAGCCTTGGTTGAAGTCCGAAACCGTGCCGCCGCCCGATAAGGAACGCACGCAGTCGGTGGAAGAGCGCGCCAAGATCGATGGCCTGTGGGAATGCATTCTGTGCTTCTGCTGCTCCACCTCCTGCCCGAGCTATTGGTGGAACGGCGACCGCTACTTAGGCCCGGCGATTCTGCTGCAAGCCTATCGCTGGTTGGCCGATAGCCGCGACGAGCATCAGGGCGAGCGGCTCGATAATCTCGAAGATCCGTTCCGCCTGTATCGCTGCCACACGATCATGAATTGCACCAAGACGTGCCCTAAAGGGTTGAACCCCGCGAAGGCCATCGGTGAAATTAAGAAAATGATTGTCGCGCGCAACTAAACGGCCTTATTAATCGTCAGTATTTCGAAGAGCCCCGATCGCTACCGGTCGGGGCTTTTTGATGACCTTCTATACTATCAGAATCATTCACGACCATTTTCTCACCACAGCAGGCCGATCAAATCACGACATTAAGAAAATCGTAAGGAAGAAAGTTTAGCTTTATATCATGATCGGCTCCATTAGACCCTTTTTCGAAGGAATGCGTAAAGCCCGATACATAAAAGCGGGTTTTGTCGGGTTTTTTCTGCTTATTTTAACTATAAACTTTCCTGCTAGCGCCGCTCCGCCGCAAAAATTCCTCGTGATGGAAAGCTATCCTTGGGCTTTTTACGAGAACGGACAGTTTAAAGGCGCTTCGGTCGAGTGGCTCGAAGCGCTGGCCGCGACCCATAATCTTGCGCTGACGCCGGTCGTCACCTCGTTTCAGCGCGGGCTCGATCAGATGAAACGCGGCAATATCGACTTCATGATCGCCCCGGATTCGCCCCGCTTCCGCGCGTTGGGTAAATTCGCCTTTCCGGTTCTCTCAATGCCGATGGTGCTGGCAGCCCGCCCAGGGCTTTCTTTAGTGCAGACGGAGAGGCTGATGAACCTCAACTCGCTCGGCATTATCTCAGGCCTGCACATCGATGAAATCGACGTGCCCGCCATCCCTTTGCCGCCGGTCGAGGATATCCAAGCCGATAGCGCCCTGCGACGTATGGCCGCAGGACGGCTTGATGCCCTGATCATCAGCAAGTTCGGGCTGATGGCGGAGGCTATGCGCCAGGACATTCCTATCCAGCGTTGGCCGCAACGGCCCTTTGGTGCCGTGCATCTTGCGCTCTTCCTCGGCCCACAAACGCCCGACAATCCGCAAACCGCCGCCGTGGTGCGCGCGGTGCGCGAAGCGCGGGAAGCCCGCTCATACCTGCCTTATCTTGCCCGCTACCTAAGCCCCTGACCGCAGTGCAGCGCTGACGCGCGCAGCGGCAGGCTTCCCCCCAGCGGGGAGGAACGCTAAAAGCAAGAACCGCTTGTTCCCTTGCGATCAGACTGACCCGCTATGCCCTTCAGCACCCCCATCGACGACGATCCCGACAGCCTTAGTACGGCCTCGCCCGTGAAGCGGTATCGCGCTGCGGTGAAAGCGGGGCGCATGCAGGAAGATCCGCTGCAAATCGGCATTCTGACCCGGCTTGAAAGCCTACAGGCGGAGCTTGCAGGCTATGTGCCGGTAGGGGCCGAGCCACCGCGTTGGCTGGGTTGGCTGAAGCGGGACCGCCGCCCCGTGCGCCCGAAGGGGCTCTACATTCACGGCTCAGTCGGGCGCGGCAAATCGATGGTGATGGACTTGTTTTTCGCGTCCGCCCCCGTACAGAAGAAACGGCGCGTCCATTTTCACGCTTTCATGGCCGAAATTCATAGTCGGCTGCATATTCTGCGCCGGGAACATAAGGAGGGTTTGGCCGACCCCCTGGCTAAAGTGGCGGACGAAGTGGCGGCACAAGCCTGGCTGCTGTGTTTTGACGAGTTTGTCGTGAATGATATCGCCGACGCCATGATTCTCGGGCGGCTGTTTCAAGCGCTGTTCGACCGGGGCTTGGTGATGGTCGCCACCTCAAATTTCCCGCCGTCCATGCTCTATAAGGACGGGCTGCACCGGGACCGGTTCGAACCCTTCATTGCGCTTTTGGAACAAACCGTCGATACGCTAACCCTGGATGGCCCGCGCGACTACCGCCGCCTGCGCCGCCTGGGCGAGCCTGTCTATTTCGCGCCCTTGGGGCCGGAGGCGACTAAGGCCCTCGATGAGGCCTTTCTTGATCTCACCGACGAAAAACGCGGCCAACCCGATAGTGTTACCGTGCATGGGCGTCACGTTTCGGTGCCCCAGGCCGCGCGCGGCGTGGCCCGCTTCAACTTCGATGACCTTTGCGCAAAACCCTTAGGCGCGTCGGATTATCTCGCCATCGCCCAGCGCTATCACACGCTTCTGCTCGATACGGTACCGCTGCTGTCGCCGGATAATCACAACGAAGCAAGGCGCTTCATTACGCTTATTGATGCGCTCTATGAGGCCAAAACCAAGCTGATTATGGCCGCCGAAGCCTTCCCCGATCAGCTTTACCCGGAAGGGCGCGGCGCGTTCGAGTTTCAGCGTACCGCCAGCCGCTTAATGGAAATGCAAAGCGAAGAATATCGGCTGCTCCCCCCGACCGCGACGGCGAACGCCGCCTAAAAATACATGCGGTTGTAGTCGCTCCCCTCTGCTAAGCTCCAGCGAACGCGGGATTTTGCGAGTAGGGAAAGACGATGACGCTTCGGTCACGGGTTATTCTGTTTGTGACGGTCATCACCCTCACCTTGGCGCTGGGCATGACCGGCACCCAATGGTGGCGGCAGCAGATCAGCGAAGATCGCTTCGCCACGGCCACCATTCGCGGCCAGGAAGTGCTGTGGCAGAAGATCGTCGAAACGATCCACCTGAACCTTGAAGCCCAAGCCCGCCGCCTGGAAACCGTGCCCGGCCTACTCCCGGCGCTCGCCAGCCAAACCCCCGCCGCCCTTCGCCAAGCACTCGACGGGTCGGACGCGCTGAAAGGCGCGGATTATGTCGATATCCTAAGTCCAAAAGGCGAAAGCCTGTTTACCACCCAGAGCGGCATGACGCCGCCGCCCCTGCTCGATCAGGGGGCCATCCAAGCCGCCATTGCCGAGACGGGGCCGGTGCGCCGCTTACAGCAGGACGCGGCGCGCAAATTCGTGATCGTTAGCGCGTTCGCTTTGCGCCAAAACGGGCAAGTCTTGGGGATTCTGACCGTGGGCCGCGACAGCCGCGCTGCGCTAACGGAACTGAAAACCAGCCTGGGCGGCGACGTTGCTCTGCTCAACCTGCGCGGTCGGCTCGTTGACGCAACCGACGCCCCGCTCTGGCAGAGCCTAAACAGCGTGCCACGCCTGCGCGAAGCTTCGTTGGGGGAAGTCAAGGCGGGGGCGAAAACCTATCAGATCACCGCGATGCCCCTGCGCGATACCGTGGGGCGGCCGCTTGCGAGCCTCGTCGGCGTGATGGACATTTCCGCCGCCATCGCCCGGCGCGAAACAGTGGATTTCGTTGCCGGGGCCGGAACCTTGGGGTTCTTGGCGCTGACTGTCCTCGTGCTCTCCTTCTACCTCGCGCGCTCCTTCAGCCCGCTGCGCAATGCCATTCAAGCGCTGGATGCCTTGAGCCGGGGCGATACTAATGTCGATCTCGACGCCAGCACCGCGCGCGACGAAATCGGGGCGATGGCGGGGGCCGTGGATCGGTTCCGCGATACCACCATCGTCGCCCAGCGATTGGCCGAAGAGCGGGAGCTTGCCACCCGCCGACGCGAACGCCGCCACGAGCGTACCGAAACCGGCATTCGCAAGTTCAATAAACGCTTCTTTGCCAGCATCGGCGAACTGACCGATGCCGCCGAACAGATGACGACGGCGGCAACGAAGCTCTCCACCCTCTCCAATAACGCTTCGGAACAAAGCGTTCAGGTGGCGGGCGCGGCCCATCAGGCCACGGCGAATGTGAGCGTGGTGGCGCAGTCGGCGGATGATCTGTTCCGCTCGATCCGCGATATTGCCGATAAGGTTGCCCATTCCACCGCCATCGCCCACCGCGCCATGCGGGAGGCCGAAGAAACCACGGTTAAGGTGCAGGGGCTTTCGGTCAGCGCCGGGCGGATTACCGAAGTCGTCGATATGATCAACGCGATTGCCCGGCAAACCCGTATGCTGGCACTCAATGCGCGCGTGGAAGCCGAACGGGCGGGGGTTGCCGGGCGCAGCTTTGCCGTGGTGGCGCGTGAAGTGAAGGTGCTCGCCGACGAAACCGCCGGAATGACCGAGACAATCGCCCAGCATATCAATTCGATCCAATCGGCCACCGGCGAGACGACCGGCGCAATCACCCGTATTTCCGGCACCATCAACGCCCTGAACGATATTGCCGACGAAATCGCCGTGGCGATTCAGCGCCAGGGCGAAACCACCGGCGAAATCGCCCATAGCGCCACCGAGGCGTCCGAGGGCGTCGGCGAAGTGTCCGAAAAAATCGTTCAGGTCTCGGCGGCGTCGATGGAAACCGATATGGAGGCCATGTCGCTGAACGATGTGGCGTCCTCGGTGAAAACCCAGATCGAAACCATGTCGCACGAAACGCAGAAGTTCTTCAAAACCCTGCGCTTGGCGTAAGGGCGCTTAAACCCGCTGCGCCAGCCAGATGGCAAGGCGGGAGCCGGTTTTGATGGCGGCTTCCAGCACCGGAAAGGCAACCGCCTCGCGCCCGCCTTCGGCAACGGCGGTGTCGCGGTGCTCCAACTCTTCGGCGCGGAACTGATCGATCTTTTGCTTTAAGGGCGCTTCCGCCGCGCCCAGGCGCTCGGACTGCTCGGCATAATGCTGATCGATGACCTCTTCCACCGCAATCGTGCAGGCCATCGCCGCCTTATCGCCCATCAGCGCCGTGGCCGCGCCCAGGGCGAAACCCGCCACATGCCAGATCGGAAACAGCGCGGTCGGGCGAATGCGCCGCTGCACAAGTTCCGCTTCAAAAGCTTCCAAATGCACGCGCTCTTGCTCGGCCATATGCTCGATTTTTGCGCGCAAGGGGCTGGTCGGGCGCAAGAAAGCAAGCTGCCCTTCGTAGATGCGCTTGGCCCCATATTCGCCCGCGTGGTTGACGCGGACCATGCGGCGAACCGCTTCGTCCGGGCTCAGATCGCCGGGCAGCGGCAGGGTCGAGGCAGGGGCCGTCATCGCAGGAACGCTCCTCTTAGGCTTTGCTCTGGGCCGTGCGGATTAGGACGATAATCCCCATCAACCCGGAAAAAATGAAATTGTACCCGGCCATCGACAGGCCAAGGAAGGACCAAGGCACCTCGTCGCAACGCACCACCGGCGTTGCCAGCAGCGCCGCGCGCAATTGATCGACCGATTGGCCCGCGCCGAGGGTCGACCCACAACTGGCCGTGCCTTCCCACCAGTGCCACTCCACGCCCATGTGGAACGCGCCGATCCCCGCCGTGATCAGCAGCGCGACCCCGGCGAGATACGTCAGCGCGCGTGCTGAGCGCGTGAGCCCATTGCGCACTAACATAATCGCCAGCAGCCCTAATCCAAGGGCAATAGCATGGGGCCAACGCTGATAGACGCAGAGGATACAGGGCTGCAATCCGCCCCAAAATTGCGAAGCCAGCGCCAACGCAAGGGCAGCGCCACTGTAGAGCGGAGGCAACACCACTAAAGGCATCAGCCGGGAGCGGGAGCGATAAGAAGCCATGCAGCAGGTATACGCCTGTGGGCGTGCCATGCAAGCACGGCAAATGGGCTCTGATCCGCAAAAAAGGGAATTGCGCGAAGCCGAGAGCGGCGCTAGGGTGCGCTCGCTTTCGATTTCGACCTTGGAACGGATCGAAGGCTGTGCGGGCGTGGTGAAACTGGTAGACGCGCTGGACTCAAAATCCAGTTCCGAGAGGAGTGTCGGTTCGATTCCGACCGCCCGCACCAAATTTTTACGAAATAGAATCGGAAGAGTGCGCCCCTGCCTTACAAATGATAGGCAGTTAGGGCGGTTTTCCCTCTAAGCCGCCATGAAATGCGTAATGACGCGCTGGGTTTCGGTAGCCACTTGGCTGCGCTGATTGGAGCCGCGCAGGCGGGCTGCGAGCACTTTGGCGACCGCGCGATGAAAGCGAAATGCAAAACCGTCGCCCGATTCGAGCCGCGCCAGCAGCGGCGCGCGCTGGATCCGCATAACTTGCGCGGGTGCCGTCAGCATCACGGTTGCCGACGCCGGTAGACCATCGATCAACGAGATTTCCCCGGCCATGTCGCCCGGCCCAAGGTGCGCTAGAACCGCACTTGCCCCGATAACCGCCGCACGGCCCGACAGCAGAACGAACAGATCCGACGGTTGCACGCCGTCGCCAATCAAAACCGTCCCCGGTTGATAGTCCGCACGGTCGCCAATCGTCCGCAGCCACGCAAGGTCTTCATCCAACAGGTCGTTCAGCAGCATTGGGCTTATCCGTTTCGTCTTGTCTGCGACATTTTGTAGCCATTAAACCTTAAAGAAGCCTGAACAAACTGTCATAAACAAACGGGCATCGGTAAGACCAATGCCCGCTGTAATCATTTGATTTGTCTTAGAGGTTACGGACGCGCTTTAACCGCCGCTTCCGGGAAGTCGCTGAACAGGCCATCAATACCAAGGCCGAAGAACAGCTTATATTCCGCCGCCGGATCGCCCTTGAAGTCCGACGCCAAACGCTTCGGCTCAGAGCGGAAGGTCCAGGTGTGGATCGCAAGGCCCGCCTCATGGGCGGCTTTGACGAGGCCGGTTTCCGGCAACAGAACGCGATCTTGCTCGTCGATCTTACCGTCTTTGTTCAGATCGTCGGGCTTGCCGTCGTTATCGGCGTCGATCTGCTTACCCGGCACGATATAGGGCTTCCAGGGACCAACGCCATCGGCATAGGTCTTGATTTCCTTCAGGCCCGCCGGGGTCAGCAGGTCCTTAAAGGTGCGCTTGTCACCGAGAACGGCAAAATCATAGGGCTTATCGTAGGGGGCCGCGAGAACGATATTGCCGTCTTTATCAACATCATCGGAATCAACGAGCTGCACGAGGCGCAGGTTGGTTTTGGTGCGCAGATACTTGAGGTTCGACACTTCGAAGCTCTGGATGAAGACCGGATCGGTTTTCTTCGTCCAACCGGCTTTCTTAAGCTGGGCAATCAGGCGATCTTCCAGCGGCAGGCCAATGGCGTGATGGAAGGTCGGGTGCTTGGTTTCGGGATAAATGCCGATCACCCGCCCGCGCTTGGCGCTTTCTTTCTTGGCAAGATCGATCACTTCCTGGAAGGTCGGGATCTGGAACTTGCCATTATAGGATTGGTCGCGGTCGGCAAAGGCTTGCTTGGCGCGCAGGGTCTTTAGCTCGGCGAGGGTGAAATCGGCAACCCACCAATCGTCGGTCGCAACGCCATCGAGGTTGCGTACGCGCTTGCGGCTGGCGAATTCCGGACGGTCGGCCACATCGGTCGTGCCCGAGATGATCGGCTCGTGGCGGGCAACCAGAATACCGTCCTTGGTCGCAACCAGATCGGGCTCGATGAAATCGGCACCGACTTCAATCGCCTTCGTGTAGGCGGCAATCGTATGCTCCGGGAACGTCCCCGACGCGCCGCGATGGCCGATCACGAGCGGCTTCTTGCCGTCCAGCGTTTTATATTGCGCCAGCGCGCCGGTCGAAACCGTCAGCGCCGTGCCGAGAACCAAGGTCGCCGTCAGCGCCCGCGAAACCAAACCCATCATCTTGAGCCCTCCAAGAAGATCACTCCGAGGGCGGTACAATCCCGATAAGGTGCGACAGATACATGATACTGGCGTGACGCTTTTATGGGGATGGGCTCAGCATGGCTTCATCGAGCTAAAGGCGGGGTTGCTATGCCGAGGGGGACGCCAAACCTAAATCTTCGGCAACCAGCTCGGTCGTCCCGATCAGATCGACCCGAAAATCCGCAATTGCGTCGCCGTCAAGATCGACCAGAACCTGAGTCTGATAGCCTTCGAACTGATATCGAACATTCCCAGCGACGCCGCTGAAGCCATTTGCCCCGGCGAAGCTTAGCCCCGCACCGGGCGTGTCGAGGGCCGCGATAAGGCCATTCAGATCGAGACGATCGCCCTCGTCCCGGTTGAAATCTAGAACAACAACCGAAGCCGCCTTTGCTGCCGCGCTCCACAAAATGGGGGCATCACCAACGAGAATTTGATCCGCCCCGGTTCCACCCACGACCGTCGTGCTTGCTGCCGCTACGGTAATGACATCATCGCCCGCCCCGGCATCGATCAGATTCTTCGTGCCGCGCACTTCAATCTGATTGGCCGCATCGCTCCCGATGACCCAAGCGCTGCCCGAATCCGTCACAAGCCCATGCGCTTCCCTATCGGAGAGCTGGAACACCGTTAGGCCTTCAACGATTGAGCCCGTCGCCGCATCCGTCCGGGCTTCGGCGCGAATGAGGGCCGAAGGATCCTCGGTATTAAAAAGACCCGTTAGGCTGAAGGTTTCAGTTTGCGGCACCAGCGCCGCGCCACCGGGGGCATCGCCCACCAGCATGGCAGAAAACCCCGTCCGGTTCACCGCAAGCAGGCCATCGGCATCAATCGTTAGCGTCAAACCCTGCGCGCGCGCAGCACAAACGAAGCACATGGGGACCTGCCTTCAATGAGTACAATTTTAAGTATTATGCCGCGTCGGATGGGCGGCTGCAACCAATTGACGGGCGGTAAAACGAAAAAGGCCCACCCGAAGGGTGAGCCTTGCCGAATCAACGCTCCTGTTGCGGTTACGCGGTGCGGTGCGTTGCCGCTACCCGCGCCCGTGCGAGCTTCAGGGCCGCCTGGTCGGTGCCCGCTTCCGCCTCGCGCAGGGCCGAGGCTGCCGCTACCGCATCGATACTCTTCACCGACACCGCATCTTCCGCCAGCACGACGCAGCGCTCCGCCGTCACCTCGGCAAAACCGCCCGCAACGAAAATCCGGTCGATGATCTGACCGCCGTCATGCACGGCCACAACACCGGGATCAAGCGTCGCCAAGATCGGCGCATGGCCGACCAAAACGCCAAACTCGCCCTCGGAGCCGGGCATGACCACCATATCGACCGGCTTGGAGAGGACGAGACGCTCCGGCGAGACGAGTTCGAAGGTGATTTTACCGGCCATGCTGCGCATTCCTTAAGTCTTGGTCGTCAAAATGGGGAGGGACCTTGCGGCCTCTCCCCTCTTTTAGGCGCGAAGGGTTAGGCCGCTTCTGCTGCCAGACGCTTGGCCTTTTCCACCGCATCTTCGATGGTGCCGACCATGTAGAAGGCGGCTTCCGGCAGATCGTCATATTGCCCGGCGACGATGCCCTTGAAGGCGCGGATCGTGTCTTCGAGCTTCACGAACACGCCAGGCGTGCCGGTGAAGACTTCGGCGACATGGAACGGCTGCGACAGGAAGCGCTGGATCTTACGGGCACGGGCCACGATCAGCTTATCTTCTTCGGACAATTCGTCCATCCCGAGGATGGCGATAATGTCTTGCAGCGACTTGTAGCTTTGCAGAACGCGCTGCACGTCGCGGGCGACCTGATAATGCTCTTCACCAACGATACGCGGATCCAGCGCACGGCTGGTCGAATCGAGCGGATCGACGGCCGGGAAGATCGCCATTTCGGCGATCTGACGCGACAACACGGTCGTTGCATCCAAATGCGAGAAGGAGGTGGCCGGGGCCGGATCGGTCAAATCGTCGGCGGGCACGTAAATGGCCTGCACCGAGGTGATCGAACCCTTCTTGGTCGACGTGATGCGCTCTTGCAACTGGCCCATGTCGGTCGACAGGGTCGGCTGATAACCCACCGCCGAAGGGATACGGCCCAGAAGTGCCGACACTTCCGCACCCGCCTGGGTGAAGCGGAAGATGTTATCGACGAAGAACAGCACGTCCTGGCCTTCTTCATCGCGGAAATATTCGGCCAAGGTCAGACCCGACAGCGCCACGCGCGCACGCGCCCCCGGCGGCTCGTTCATCTGACCGTAAACGAGGGCCACTTTGGAGCCCGGACCATCGGTCTTGATAATCCCGGAGTCGATCATTTCGTGATAGAGATCGTTCCCTTCACGCGACCGCTCACCGACGCCGGCGAACACGGAATAACCCCCGTGGCCCTTCGCTACGTTGTTGATGAGTTCCTGAATGGTCACGGTCTTGCCCACGCCCGCGCCGCCGAACAGGCCGATCTTACCGCCCTTCAGGTACGGGGCCAGCAGATCGACAACCTTAATGCCGGTAACGAGGATTTGGGCTTCCGTCGCCTGATCGATATAGGCCGGGGCCGAACGATGGATACCCGCCGTGCGGGTGGCACCGACCGGGCCGCGCTCGTCGATCGGCTCGCCGATGACGTTGAGGATGCGCCCCAGGGTTTCCGGGCCGACCGGAACGCGGATGGCGTCGCCGGTATCGACCACTTCCGTGCCGCGCACGAGACCGTCGGTCGTGTCCATGGCGATGGTACGAACAGCGTGTTCGCCCAAGTGCTGAGCCACTTCCAGCACCAGCACCTTGCCGTTGTTGTCAACGGTCAGCGCGTTCAAAATCGGCGGCAGTTCGCCTTCGAACGTGCAGTCGACAACGGCACCGATGATCTGAGAAACGCGCCCGATATTGTTCTTCGCCATTTTCCGCTCTCCTTCGGAGAAATCCTATCTGCCAGACCGATGAAACGCTTCGCCTTAGACCGCTTCCGCCCCGGAGATGATTTCGATCAGCTCCTTGGTGATTTGCGCTTGGCGCGAACGGTTGTAGGTCAGGGTCAACCGGTTAATCATATCTCCCGCGTTGCGGGTTGCATTGTCCATCGCGGTCATCCGCGCGCCATGTTCGGACGCGCTATTTTCGAGCAGAGCCTTATAGATCTGCACCGAAAGATTACGCGGCAGCAGCGCGGCCAGAATCGCTTCTTCGTCCGGCTCATACTCGTACAGGGCCGAGGCCCCGCCCGACGCGGCCCCGGCTTCGACCGCAGGAAGCGGAACCGGAATAAGCTGCTGACGGGTCACGATCTGCGCGATGGCCGAGCGGAAGCGGGCATAAATGATATGCGCGCTATCGATCTGACCCGCATCGAACAGGCTGATAACCTTCAACGCCACCGCATTGGCATCGGCGAAGCTGAGCTTCTTCTTACCCGCCAGTTCCATCGAATCGATGATGATATCACCGAATTCCTTGCGCAGCCCGTCGCGGCCCTTACGGCCCACGCAATAGAGCTTCACCGTCTTACCCGAGGCCTGGAGGCCCCGGATCATCAGGCGCGCGTCGCGGATGATCGAGGAGTTGAACGCCCCGCACAGCCCGCGATCAGCGGTCGCAACGATCACCAGTTGGACCTTGTCCGACCCGGTGCCCGTGAGCAGCACCGGCGCATCGCTGGAGACGCCCGCGCCGAGGGTGGCGATCATCCGCTCCATGCGTTCGGCATAGGGGCGGGCGGCTTCGGCTTGTTCCTGGGCGCGGCGGAGCTTTGCCGCCGCGACCATTTTCATCGCCGAAGTGATCTTCTGTGTCGACTTGACGCTACGGATGCGTAGCCGCAAGTCCTTCAAACTGGCCATGGCGCTCTCGCTCTCCCGTCAGGCTTCCCCAGGTTACGCGAAGCTCTTGGCGAATTGGTCCAAGAAGGCCGCCAGCTTTTCTTCGGTTTCCTTGGTGACTTCCCGGGTATTGCGGATGGAATCCAGCAGTTCCGGAGCTTTGGCTTTCAGTTCCTCGCGGAACTTCTTTTCAAAGCGCGTCACATCGCCCGTCGCAACCTTATCGAGATAACCGCGCACACCGGCAAAAATCGAAGCGACTTGCTCTTCCACCGGCATCGGTTGGAACTGCGGTTGCTTCAGAAGTTCGGTGAGGCGGGCACCGCGCGCCAGCAGGCGCTGCGTTGCGGGATCGAGATCGGAAGCGAACTGCGCAAAGGCCGCCATTTCGCGGTACTGCGCCAGTTCCATCTTAATCTTACCGGCAACCTGCTTCATCGCCTTGATCTGCGCGGCAGAACCGACGCGGCTGACCGAGAGACCGACGTTAATGGCAGGCCGGATACCCTTATAGAAGAGTTCCGTTTCCAAGAAGATCTGACCATCGGTGATCGAAATCACGTTGGTCGGAATGTACGCCGACACGTCACCCGCTTGGGTTTCGATGACCGGGAGCGCCGTGAGCGAACCGAGGCCAGAGGCTTCGTTCATCTTCGCGGCGCGTTCCAGAAGACGGCTGTGCAGATAGAACACGTCGCCGGGGTAAGCTTCGCGGCCCGGCGGACGGCGCAGCAGCAGCGACATCTGACGATAAGCGACGGCCTGCTTCGACAGATCATCATAAATGATCAGCGCGTGCATGCCGTTATCGCGGAAGAATTCACCCATCGCGCAGCCGACGTAGGGGGCGATGAATTGCAGCGGGGCGGCTTCCGAAGCGGTTGCGGCCACAACGATGGTGTAATCCATCGCGCCGTAATCTTGCAGCGTCTTCACGATCTGCGCCACGGTCGAGCGCTTTTGCCCGATAGCGACATAGATGCAATAGAGCTTCTTCGACTCGTCGGAGCCTTCGTTGATCTTCTTTTGATTGAGGATCGTATCGATAGCAACGGCGGTTTTGCCGGTCTGACGATCGCCGATGATCAACTCGCGCTGACCGCGCCCAATCGGAACCAGCGAATCGATAGCCTTCAGGCCCGTTTGCATCGGCTCATGCACCGACTTACGCGGAATGATACCCGGTGCTTTCACTTCAACGCGGCTGCGCTTCACATCGGTGAGTGGGCCTTTGCCGTCGATCGGATTGCCGAGACCATCGACCACGCGGCCCAGAAGACCCTTGCCGACGGGAACGTCGACGATCGTGCCGGTGCGCTTAACGGTATCGCCTTCCTGAATGCCCCGGTCTTCCCCGAAGAGCACGACGCCGACATTGTCGGTTTCGAGGTTCAGCGCCATACCGCGCGACCCGTTCGGGAACTCAACCAGCTCGCCTGCCTGAACATTGTCGAGGCCGTAGACGCGGGCGATACCGTCCCCGATGGACAGCACCTTACCCACTTCCGCGACTTCGGCGCTCGTCCCGAAATTGGCGATTTGTTCTTTCAGAATGGCCGAAACTTCGGCTGCACGGATATCCATCAACCAACTCCCTTCATGGCGAGCTGCAAGCGCATCAATTTAGTCTTCAGCGAATGATCGATCAGCTTAGAGCCGATCTTGACGATGAGACCGCCGATTAACGACGGCTCGACTTTGACATCGACAAGGATCTTCGACCCATACGTGCCCGAAAGCGACGTTTTGATCTGATCGATCTGCGAATCTGTGAGGGGGACCGCAGCGGTAACTTCCGCCGTCACTTCACCCCGTTTATCGGCCAAGCGAGCCAAGAAGGCCCCGATGATCTGCGGCAAGGCCGACAGGCGGCGGTTATCCGCCACAACGCCGACGAAACGGCGCACCAAATCATTGGCCCCAGCCTTCTCCAAAACGGCAGCAATCGCCTTGGCTTGATCCTCGCGGCTTAAGACCGCGCTAACCGTGAGCAAGCGCAGGTCGGCCGACTCCGTCAGCAGCGCGCGCAAGTCACGCAGATCATTTGCCACGGCGTCGAGCGCGCCTTGCGCGTCCGCCAAATCGTAGAGGGCTACGGCATATCGCCCGGCAACGCCCGTCTGCTCTGTCGCCACCCCGGCTTGTCCTCTCTAATAGGCCCGGCGAGCGCTGGCGGATGCCGCTCTCTAACCGGGATCTGGACAGGATCCTTGCGCCCCCCTTCTCCTGCTTAGCAAGGCTAAGCCGGACCGGGGCGCAAGCCCACGCGCAGACACTGTCTCCGCGCAGGCGGCGCTTCCTTAACACACCGTTTTTACCGATGCAACGCGCCATAACTGAGAAAAGCGACAGGATGGGCCGGAATCGACCGCCGCGCCTGGCCTGTTCCCGGCCCGCCTCGGCCAACCCGCCGCCCTAAGCCTTAGGGAAAGCGGCTTTATTTCGTCTAACGCCCCGTCGCGGCTAAGGGCGGAAGGCTGGGGGGCGAAAGCGCAGGTTGCGTTTGCACCGCAGTCCCATAGGCCCGCAGAAAGCAGCCAACCGCCCGGCTAACGTGCCGTTCAATCGCCTCGGGCGTTTTCGGGTAGGGCAGGCCCATCATGGCGTTCATCTGCGCGTCGCGGATGATCAATTGACAGAAATCCATCGCGGCTTCTTCCGCATCGTCCAGCGTCAGAATGCCGCGCCGCGCCTGCTCCTCCAAATAGCCCGCCACGCGCGCCCGGCCCCGCAGCGGCCCCGCCTCGTAGAAAACCTGGGCGAGTTCGGGAAACTGTAGCGCCTCGGAACTGACCGACCGCATGACGGTAATCGTATCGTCCGCCGTCAAAACCGACATGAACCTGATCCCAAGGTCACTCAGCGCCTCGCCGATGGGGCGGCTATAAATATCCGGGTTCTCGAAGGTCGCCGTCATCATCTCGCAGCGCTGGGTAACAATGGCCCGGAACAGCCCTGCTTTATTGCCGAACATATCATAGAGCGTGGACAAGGAGCCGCCCGACAGGCGCACGACATCGTTCAAACTGGTCGCGCCATAGCCTTTTTCGACAAAGATTTGCGTCGCTGCAGCCATGATAGCATCCCGGCGCGCTTCCCGCCGGCTCGGCTTACCGTGCGCATCGGCGCGCACGGTTTTTCCCCGCGCGAACTCTTTCATCGCCGAAAGCGCCTGGCTGATGCCGCACTCAGTCATCGTCTCTCCTTCACCGCGTCACCGCTCGCGTCAACAATGAGCCTTACGCCGAGGGCTTGACCGGAAATGTAATTCTCATTACACGTAGACGCAAGACCAGAGGGACTCCACAGTTTCACCCCTTGGATATCGTCCCAGCCCACGGTCTCTGTCAAGGAAGGTTACGCCGATGGTGCGTGTTGCGCTCCGCTCTTCCCGTTCCGCTCGCTTGGTAGCGGGTGCTCTGCTCACGCTGCCGCTGCTCGCCGCTTGCTCCGAGCAAAAGAAGGAGCATGCGGAAGAGGTCCGCCCCGTGCGGGTGCAGACCGTGGCGTTTGAGGCCAGTCGGGAAACCTTGAAGCTCGCTGGCACGCTGGCCCCGCGCCTGGAAGCGCCGCTCGCGTTCCAAGTGACCGGCAAACTATCGACCCGCCCGGTCGATGTGGGAACGCGTGTGACCCCCGGCATGCTGATCGGCAAGCTAGAGGCCGAGGATTTCGCCCTGCAACTGCGGCGCGCCCAGGCGCAGGTCGCCTCCTCCGAGGCGGACCTGAAGCGCCTCCAGGCCGATCTGACGCGCTATGAAGCGCTGAAAACCAGTATGGTCTTCACGCAAGCCACCTACGATCAACGGGCGGCGGCGGCCAGTGTGGCGCAACAGACCTTGATCGGCGCGCGCAGCCAGGTGGCGATTGCCGAGCGTCAACTGAACTACACAAGCCTAACCGCCGAAACTGGCGGCATTGTGACCGCCGTGCTGGCCGAACCGGGGCAAGTGGTTGCCGCCGGGCAAGCCATTGTGCGCGTGGCGCGCGATGAAGAGTTGGAAGTCTCGGTGCCGATTCCGGAAAACCGCCTCGCCGATGCTCGCGCGGCCCGCGATCCGCGCGTAACGCTCTGGGCCGAACCAGAGAAGAGCTACCGGGTGCAACTGCGCGAGCTTGCCGCCAGCGCCGACCCGCAAACGCGCACCTATCTTGCCAAATATTCCCTGCTCGACCAACCCCAAACCGCCAAAATGGGCATGACGGCGACGCTGATGCTGGCGAAGGGCGACGGGGTTCCCGTTGCCTCGCTGCCGCTCTCGGCCATCTTCCAGCAGGGCGACAAGCCTGCGGTGTGGGTGGTTGATGCGGGCAAGGGCTCCGTAACCCTGAAGCCCGTGACCGTAGCCGCTTACCATCAAGACGCGGTGCTGCTGGCCAATGGCGTGAAGGACGGCGATTTGGTGGTGACGGCAGGCGTGCATCGCGTCGACCCCGGTATCAAAGTGCGTATCCTCGGCGCGGCTCCCGTGAAAGGCCAGTAAGATGAGCGAAAAGTTCAATCTCTCGGGCTGGGCGCTGCGGCATCAAACCCTGATTCTGTTCTTCATGCTGATCATGGGGATTGCCGGGGCCCTGTCCTACATTGGGCTTGGTCGCCAAGAAGACCCGGATTTCACGATTAAAACGGTCGTGATTCAGGCCTTTTGGCCGGGGGCCACCGCGCGCGAAATGGAGCTGCAAGTCACCGATAAGCTGGAGAAGAAGCTCCAGGAACTGGCCTTCTTCGATAATAGTGTGAGCTATTCGAAACCCGGCGAAACGCTGATTAAGCTGACCTTCGCCGATTATACCCCGCCAAAGGAAGTTCCCAGCCTCTTCTACCAACTCCGCAAAAAGCTGGGCGATATTCAACGCACGCTGCCAACCGGCGTGCAGGGGCCGTTCGTGAACGACGAGTTTGGCGACACGTTTGGAATTATCTATGCTTTTACCGCCGACGGCTTCAGCCAAGCCGAACTCAAGCATTATGTCGAAAACGTCCGCCAGCAGCTTTTGACGATTAAGCTGGTCGGTAAGGTCGAGTTGTACGGCACCCAAGACGAAAAAATCTTTGTGGAATTTTCCCACGCCAAGCTTGCGACCCTTGGCATCAGCCCCAATCAGATTTTCGACGCGCTCCAGCGCCAAGCCGCTATGGCCCCCTCGGCTCTGGTGGAAACGCCTAAGGAGCGGATTTCATTACGAATCGATAATGGTTTTGATACGCTGGACGATGTGCGCAACGTGCCCATCGTCGCCAATGGCCGCGTGCAGGTTTTGGGCGATATCGCCGAGGTTCGTCGGGGTTACGAAGACCCGATGACCTTCCAGATGCGCTTCAACGGCAAACAAGTCATCGGCCTTGGCCTGTCGATGGAGCCGGGCGGAAACATTATCGATATGGGCCGCGAGGTCGATACGATGATGAAACGAATCAAGACCCAGCTTCCCTACGGCATCGAAATCGAGCAAGTCGCCGCCCAACCGAAGGTCGTGGACGCCTCGATTTCAGAGTTCGTGAAATCCTTGGGCGAGGCGCTCGCCATTGTGCTGGCGGTCAGCTTCATCAGCCTTGGTTTCCGCACCGGCATTGTCGTTGCGCTCTCGGTGCCGCTGGTGCTGGCGATCACGTTTCTCATCATGTCGATGATTGGCATCAACCTGCACCGCATTTCGCTGGGCGCGCTGATTATCGCCCTCGGCTTGCTGGTCGATGATGCCATTATCGCCGTTGAAATGATGATGCTGAAGCTGGAAGAAGGCTACGACCGGGTGAAAGCCGCCACCTTCGCCTTTAGCTCTACCGCTTTTCCCATGCTCACCGGAACAATTGTAACGGCGGCGGGCTTCGTTCCGGTCGGTTTCGCCAAATCCGCCGTCGCCGAATATACCAATGCGATTTTCTGGGTTACGGCGATTGCGCTCGGCGTGTCCTGGGTCGTGGCGGTGCTGTTCACCCCCTACTTGGGCTACAAGCTGCTGCCCGAGTTCAAGGATCGCGCCCATGGGGGGCATGATCCCCATGATACGCGCCTGTACCGGGCTTTGCGCGCCGTCGTGACCTTCTGCGTGCGCTGGCGCAAATCGGTGCTGGTCGTAACGCTCGGCATTTTCATTGCCTCGGTGATCGGTTTCGGCAAGGTCGCCCAGCAATTCTTCCCCTCGGCCTCGCGCCCGGAATTGATGGTCGATGTGCGCCTGCCCGGCGGCAGCGCGATTGCCGCGACCCAAGCCACCGTGGAACGGGTAGAAGCGCTGCTGAAGGATGATCCGAACGTGGCCTTCTACGCCTCCTACATCGGGGCGGGCACACCGCGCTTCTATCTGCCGACCAATCCGGAGCTACGCCAATCCAACTTCGGTCAGTTCGTCATCATGACCAAAGGGCTGCACGAGCGCGAAATCGTCTTCGAAAAGCTGGAAAAAGCCTTCGCCGAGGAGTTTCCCGAAGGGTTGCTGCGCGTCGCCCGGCTTGAGAATGGCCCGCCCGTTGGTTTCCCCGTGCAGTTCCGCGTCATCGGGTCCGATCCCGCCCAAATTCGCGAGATCGCCTATCAGGTGCGCGACACAATGCGCGCCAACCCGCACACGGCCAATGTGAACCTGGAGTGGAACGAACTCTCCAAAACGGTGCGGCTGGAAGTCGATCACAAAAAGGCGCGCGCCTTGGGGGTGAACCCGCAGGATCTCTCCACAACGCTTTACACCCTACTGTCGGGGCTGAACGTCACCCAGTTCCGGGAGGGGACCGAGCTTATCAGCGTCGTCGCCCGCGCCATTCCGGCCGAGCGCCTGTCGCTGACCGACCTTGAGGGCATTAACGTTAGCACCAGCAACGGCGGCGCGATCAGCCTCGCTCAAATCGCCACGGTGAAATACGAGTTGGAAGAGCCAGTGCTGTGGCGGCGCAATCTTGAGACGATGATCAATGTTCGCGCCGATATCTGGGACGGCGTTCAGGCCCCAGTCGTCACCGCCCAAATCAATCCGCAGCTCGATCTTATTCGGGCCACCCTGCCCGATGGCTACCGCATCGATGTGGGCGGCGCGGTGGAAGAAAGCGCCAAAGGGCAAAACTCGATCAACGCCATGATGCCCTTGATGATCATGATTATGGTCACGACGCTGATGATTCAGCTTCAATCCTTCCAGCGGCTGATTATCGTACTGCTCACGGCCCCGCTCGGGCTGATTGGGGTCGCGGCGGCGCTGCTGATCACCGGCATGCCCTTTGGCTTCGTGGCTACCTTGGGCACGATTGCGCTGGCCGGGATGATCATGCGGAACTCAGTGATCCTGGTCGACCAGATCGAACAGGATGTGCGCGCGGGCCATGCCCTGTGGGATGCCATCATCGACGCCACCGTGCGGCGCGCCCGCCCCATTGCGCTGACCGCTGCCGCCGCGATTCTAGCGATGGTCCCCCTCTCCTTCAGCGCCTTCTGGGGGCCAATGGCGGTGTCGATCATGGGCGGGCTTACGGTTGCAACCTTGCTGACGCTGCTGTTCCTGCCCGCGCTCTACGCCGCCTGGTTCCGCGCCAAGCCGGTGCAGGCGGAGGAGGAAGACCCAAGCCAGGATATCCGCCGCCGGGCCCTCGCCCAGGTGCCGGCGCTGGCCGCCCCCGGCGTTCCCTCCAATCGCCCCGCCGAGTAGGCTTTTATTCGGCAAGAAAGCGCCGTAAGGGTAAGGCATGAATGGTCTGATTATCGATTTCGTCGCCGATTATGTCTGCCCCTGGTGCTGGATTGGGCGGTATCGGCTGGAGCTGGCGCTCAACCACCTGCGCCAGGAACAGCCGACCCTGCCCGTGCGCATCTCCCAGCGCCCTTTTGAGCTGAACCCCGATATGCCCGCCGAGGGCATGGACCGCGACGCCTATGCCGCGTCCAAATTCGGGTCGGTCGAGGCGGCGCAAGGCCTATGGGCGCGCGTCGCCTCCGTCGCAGCGATGGATGGGTTGGAGATCAAGTTCGACACGATCACCCGCCAGCCGAACACGCTGAACGCCCACCGCTTGGTCGCCTGGGCGGGCACGAAAGGGCGCGGGCTCGCGCTCTCGGCACGGCTCTACCCGGCGTTTTTCCGGGAAGGCGCGGATTTAGGCGATCTCGCTACCCTCGCTCAGCTTGCGGGTGAGGTGGGGTTGCCGATGGAGGAAGCCACGGGTTTTCTCGCCTCGGATATTGGCATTGACGATACCCGCCGCATGCTGGACGCGGCGCAAAACGGCGGGATCGATGGCGTGCCGGTCTATATCTTCAACCGCAAAACCTCGGTCATCGGCGCGCAGCCGCTGGAGCGGTTGCTAGAGGCGATGGGGCAGGCGTTAGAGCCGGAAGCCTAGCCCTACCTACGCCGATAGCGCGGCAGCCACTGATTGAGCGCAAGAAAACGGTCGACCCGCTCGCTCTGGCGCGCAATTTCTGCCTGCGTCATGGCTTCCAGACGGGCCACGGTCTCCGTGCGGGCGTCGTCGAGGGCGGCGTGATGGCCGGTAAGATCGACCTGGAAGCGGAAATGGGTATCGCCCACCATTTCCTGTGCTTGGCTATCGATAATCTCGGACGAGGCGTCGAGAATCACGTCGGTGATCGGGCGCGCCCATCCGGCGAGGCCCCAGTTTTTCGCCTGGGCATAGGGCAGCGGCTGGGTTTGCTGCCCGGTGCCGAGCGAGAGAATGAGATAGCCGCTCGCCCCCGGATACAGGTCCATCGCCGCCGACAGGGCGCAGAGCGTGGGGTTGGCCGCAAAAACGCTGCCGTCGATAAAGGCGCGCGAGGCACCATCCTGGGCCGTGATCAGCGCCGGTTCGAAATAGGTCGGGGCCGCTGTCGTCGCGCGGCACACGTCGGCCAAACTATAATCTTTGCTGGGAAGATCGGCGTCCCAGGAGCGGAAGAGCACCGATTTACGGCGCTCGATATCGTAAGCCGTCAGCAGCAGGGCCGGGCCCGTTACCGCCCGCAACCGATGCGCACCGAAGGTATCGGTCAGCACCCGTTCGAGGAAACGCGCGTCGTATTTCTCATCGGATACGCCGTTCATAGTGCCGAGCGCCCGCCACACGCTGCGCCCGAAGATGCGCGGCCCGGCGCGGCGGTAGATCGCGGCGATATCCGCCGCCGAAACCGGCACCTCCGGTCGCACCAGGGCAGCGGCGATGATCCCGCCGGTGGAGGTTCCCGCCACCAGATCAAACTGCGCCCCGATGGGCGCGCCGAAGCGGGCTTCGAAGGCGGTCAGGAAGGTTGCGGGCAGCACGCCGCGCATCCCGCCGCCGTCAATCGTCAGGATACGTGGATAGCCTCGCATCAGGGGCAGGACGCGCTATGAAGAGGGGCCAGGGTAACGGGCAGCCCCGCCCCGGAATAGCGTAAGCGCGGTAGCAGCAGGACCGTTGCGGGACCCAAGGTTCCCGGCTGCGGAACCAAGCTTGCCGCCTCCATCGTCAGCAGCATGCACGCGCTTTTTCCCGGCGGGGGGATCAGGTCCGGGCGATGCAGCCAAAGGTTTCCGGCCATCCAAGGGTCCGGCACCAGGAAAGGGCCTTGGTGTCCGTCCGTGAGGTGGCGGGCGAAACTTTTGAAATCCGCGTCCGCCCGGCACGTAGCACAGGTCGGCAGGAGCAACCGGTCTTCAATGAGCAGTGTTACCGGCCCAATTAGAGCCACCGCACCAATCATCGTGCCAACGGCCAATCGCCGCCACGCGATCAGGGGAAGCCGGTCGATGGCGATAAAGATTAGGATCGGCACCAGCACCAAGCAGGCGAGCGGCCCGCTGTCGGTAATAATCGGCCCGCGCTCCAAGATGGTTGCCCCGGCCAGCACAATCAGCGTCGCAGCGCAGCTTTGCGCCATTAGCCCCGGCCAGAGATCAACCGCGCGCGTCGGGCGCATCAGCGCAGGGGCCATCAGCAGGGCTGCCCCCATCCAAAAGGCGAGATCCATCGCAGCCCGTTCGGCCAATACCGACCAGCCGTGCAACAGGGCGCGCGGAAACGCTTCGATTACTTCCGGCGGCGGAAACAGCAGCAGCAGCGGCGTGGTACGCAATGCCACCAACTCGAACCCAAGATACGGCACCCCCAGCCCGAACCCCGCCAGCACCCCTAGGGCGAACGGTACACGGTAGCGCTGCCGCTCGACGCGCAAATCGCGGTCGATCCCAATGCACAGCAAAAAGACCAGCGCAAAGAGCAAGCTCCCCCGCCCGGCCGTCAGGCACAGCGCGAGGCTAACGGCAAAAAGCAGCGCATTCGCCCAACCACCGCGCCGAAGCGTGCGCACCGCCGCCCCCACCAGCCCAAGAAGGGCAAAGCAGGCAAAGAGCCCAACCGCACCGCCCGCCGAAAATCCTAGTGACAGGGGGGTGAGCAGCAACAGACTCGCCCCAGCAAACCGGGACGCCGCGCGCGATAGCCATAAGCGTGCCACGGCATAGCCGATCAGCAACACGCCCCAGAGCGTCAGCGCTTCGGGCAGAAGGACCGCAAGGCGCGGCAGTTTCAGCAGCAGTAGGCCATGCCCGAGCCAGAGCGGCAGCGGCGACACGTCCGGCCCGTAAAACCACGCCCAGGCGAGCATCTGCAGTAAGCGCGCGGCTTCGGCTTCGGACAGCGTTGGCACCAACAGCAACCGGGCGAGCAGCATCAGTAGGACGGGAAGGGCGTAGAGAAGAGCGACGCCAAGCCGGGGCCGCCGGTCAAGACGCGCTTGCAGCCGCTCGGTCAACGGAACCGGCATATCATAAAGCGGGGAAACGGGGTCACGCGTCGTGGGCATGCGGCAGTTTAACACGCCTGCCCGACAAAAGGGCAGTCGCCGTGCGCGGGTTATTGATCCAGACTAAGCTGCCCCAGCCCGCGCGAGGGCATGAGGCGGGAAAACAGCGTTGCATCCAACTCGCGGACGGTGAGCAACGCCTGAATGACCCGCGCCCGGCCATTGCGCTCCAACGCCACCAGGGCCGGGCATTCGGTAATCGCCTGCGGGCCTTGCGTGCCGATCAGGGTAATGATCCCCGTCGCGCCCGTCGCCCGGCCTAGAACGGCGAGAATATCCGCCGCGCCCTGAGCTAGGATTTGACCGCCCAAGGTGGCATCGCTCCAGGCCAAAGTTCCCAGCGGCGTGCGCAAGGAAATCACCGGCGGTTGCGGACCCGTGGGGGCCGTCCGCGCGAAAAAAGCCCCGGTCAGCAGCGTGAGTTCCACCGACGCGAGCCGCCGCCGCCCATCAAGGCCCGGCAACAGCACGCGGCGATCCACCCGTACCCGCGCACGGCCACCAAACTCGATGCGGGTTGTGTCGGACAGATGCAAGCTAACCCGCGACAGGGTGGGAATTTCAAGCAGATCGCCCGCCAGCAGTTCTTCGCGGGCTTGCGCAGGGCGGCGGGGTTGGCCGGGGCGCTTCAGCGTGACCGTGCCGGAAGAATGCTCCAGCACCGCCACCATGTCGCCCGACTGGCCGCCGATCGAAAAACTCTCCGCCAAATCCTGGATCATCGCGGCCGAGAGCGACAGTCCGTCACCCAGGTCGAGATCGTCGAAACTGCGGCGTTCCGTGGCGAAATAATTGGGTATTTGCGCGAGTTCGCGCGCGCCCGCGACAAAGACAAGATCGTCCCCAAGCCGAACAGGGTCGGCTGAACCGAGCAAATCTTCCGCTCGGTAGGCATTGTCAGTTCCGTTTTCTACGCCGCCATACATGGCATTCTGCCCGCTTGGTTTGATCCGTCATACCATATTGTTAGCATGTGCGAAACGTTGGTTATGGCCCAAGACGTTCAATTTCCTGTAACAACTGCTTACGGGGCGGGGCATCGTCGGGCAGCAGCGCTAGAAGGCGCCGCCAATGGGCGAGCGCTTGGGGCTTATCGCCCTGTTGCGCTGCATCCAAACCGGCAAACCACAGCGCTTCCGGCTGATTGGCATCGAGCACGAGCACCCGGCGCATCAGATCATAAAACTCCGCCGGGGCCGGTCCCGTCAATGTGGCCGAGGGCGGAAACAGCGCGCGCGCGAGCCCCAACAGCGCTTCAATGGACTTCGGTGCTAGGCGTACAATTTGGCGATGAGCGGCAATTGCAGCCTCTGTTTCCCCCAGAACTTCGCGCGCCCGCGCCAAGCGCTGCCAGCCAGCCAGATCGTCAGGGGATTGGGCCAGCCGCGCGGCCA
>NZ_JBILQX010000039.1:0-24092 GCF_044372965.1 Elstera sp.
CTCGCCGGGGGCAATCGGCTGGCCCTCGGCGTTCAGAACCTCCACCTTCCAACCAGGAACGGCTTTGGTGGGGGAGCCGGATTTGATCGGCAGCGCTTCCAGGCCTAAGCAATTCGCCGCCACCGGCCAGCCGGTTTCGGTCTGCCACCAATGATCGACGACGGGCACCTTCACCCGGTCCTGCGCCCAATGCAGCGTATCGGGGTCGCACCGTTCGCCCGCCAGAAACAGCGCGCGGAAGCCCGACAGATCATAGTCGGCCATCAACGCCCCGGTCGGATCGTCGCGCTTGATCGCCCGGAAGGCGGTCGGCGCAGTGAAGAGAATCTTCACGTCGTGCTGCTGAATGATCCGCCAGAAGGCTCCCGCATCGGGCGTGCCCACGGGCTTGCCTTCGTAAAGAACCGTCGTCGCCCCATAGAGCAGCGGGCCATAAACGATATAGGAATGCCCAACGACCCAGCCGACATCGGAGGCGGTGAACATCACCTCGCCCGGCGCTAGGCCGTAGAGATTCTTCAAGCTCCACAGCAGCGCCACCATATAGCCGCCCGAATCGCGCACCACCCCCTTGGGAACGCCGGTCGTGCCGGAAGTATAGAGAATATAGAGCGGATCGGTGGCCTCAACCGGAACGCAGGGAACCGCGGCTGCGGCAGCGACGACGGTGGCCCAATCATCATCCCGCGCCGGATCGAGCGCCGCTTCGAGTTGTGGGCGTTGCACGATCACGCAGCGCGACGGTTTGTGAACGGACATGGCCAACGCCGCATCGAGCAGCGGCTTATAGGCGATGACCCGCCCCGGCTCCAGCCCGCAGGAGGCGGAGAGGATGACCTTCGGTTTCGCGTCTTCGATGCGGGTTTTGAGTTCGGTCGCGGCGAACCCGCCGAACACCACCGAATGCACCGCCCCCAACCGCGCGCAGGCGAGCATCGCCATCGCGGCTTCCGGGATCATCGGCATATAGACCAGCACCCGGTCGCCCTTGCCAACGCCCAGCGCTGCGAGCGCCCCGGCCAGCTTTGCCACCTGCTCGGTCAGCGCGGCATAGGTGAAGCGCTCTACGGTGCCGGTCATGGCGGAATCATAAATCAGCGCCACCTGATCGCCCCGCCCGGCGGCAACGTGCCGGTCGAGGGCGTTGTGGCACACATTAGTGGTGGCCCCCGTGAACCAGCGCCCGCCGGGGCTCGCCTCCCGATCCAGCACGCTCGTCCAGGGGCTGAACCAATCGGCAGCTTGCGCCGCTTCCCCCCAGAAGCCTTCCGGGTCCGCCCACGCGCGGTCGTAATGATCCTGATAACCCATGATGTCCTCCCCTTGCGACCTTTGGTGCCCGACTAGATAATTTTCTGTCTTCCTGCACCGCATTATGGTTCGATCTGCATTAATCATAGCCCCAGATGGGTCACAAGCGGAGGGGATGCCGCGCGACACTTCGCAGCAGGGGGCAAAAAAAGGGGGAGAGGAAGAATGGTGCTTAACGGTTTGATGCGTAGTGCGGCCAATGGGGCAGCCCTGACGCCGGTAGATTTTCTTGATTGGACGGCGGCGACCTACCCAAGCGTCACCGCGATTATTCACGGGCAACAGCGCTGGACTTATGCGGAAATCCGCGCATTGGTCCGACAATTAGCATCACAACTGGCGGCGCGGGGCATTAAAGCGGGGGATACAGTCTCGGCGATTCTGCCGAATACGCCGCCGATGGTGCTGTTGCATTACGCCGTGCCGATGCTGGGCGCGGTGCTGAACACGCTCAATACGCGCCTCGATGCCGCCACTATCGCCTTCCAACTCCGCCACGGCGACGCAAAACTGCTGATCGTCGATAGCGATTTCAGCGCGCTGGCGGGGGCCGCGCTTGCCCAGTTGGACACGCCGCCGTCGGTGATCGACGTGCTCGATCCGCTGGCCCACGCCCCCGGCCCGCGCCTCGGCGACATTGAGTTCGACGCGTGGGTCGCGGGGGGGGATCCTGCTTTCGCCGTGCCCGCCATTGAAGACGAATGGTCGCCGATGGCGCTCAACTATACCTCCGGCACCACGGGCGACCCGAAGGGCGTCGTCTATCACCATCGCGGCGCTTACTTGAACGCGGTGAATAATGCCGTCGTCTGGTCGATGCCCCGGCACCCGGTCTATCTCTGGACCCTGCCGATGTTCCACTGCAACGGCTGGTGCTTTCCCTGGACGATCACCTTGCAGGCGGGCACGCACGTCTGCCTGCGCCGGGTGGAGGCGACCGCCATGTACAGCGCCATCGCCGACTATGGCGTGACGCACCTGTGCGGCGCGCCCATCGTTATGAATATGCTGATCCACGCGAAACCGGAGGAGCGCCGCCCGCTGCCCCATAAGGTGGAACTCATGACAGCCGCCGCCCCGCCGCCCGCTGCCGTGATTCAAGCGATGGAAGCGCAAGGCTTTTCCATCACCCACGTCTATGGCCTCACCGAAGTCTATGGCCCCGTCGTCTATTGCGCTTGGAAGACGGAGTGGGACGATCTGCCCGTCGAAGAGCGCGCCCACCTCAAAGCCCGCCAAGGCGTGCGCTACCAGTTGCAAGCCGGGCTGATGGTCGCCGATCCCGACACGCTGGAGCCCGTGCCCGCCGACGGGAAAACCCTGGGCGAGGTGTTCATTCGCGGCAATATCACCATGCTCGGCTATCTCAAGAACCCCGAGGCGACCGAGAAAGCTTTCGCAGGCGGCTGGTTTCATACCGGCGACCTCGCGGTGCTGGACGCAGACGGCTATATCGCCCTGAAGGACCGTTCGAAGGACATCATCATCTCAGGCGGCGAGAATATCTCGACGATTGAAGTGGAGAGCGTGCTCTACGCCCATCCGGCCGTTCTGGAAGCCGCCGTCGTTGCCCGGCCCGATGAAAAATGGGGCGAAACCCCCTGTGCCTTCATCACCTTGAAAGACGGCGACCAAGCCACCGAGGCCGAAATTATCGCCCACTGCCGCGCCCACCTCGCGAGCTTCAAGGTTCCGAAAACGATTGTCTTTGGCCCCTTGCCGAAAACCTCCACCGGCAAAGTGCAGAAGTTCTTACTGCGCGATCAGGCGAAAACACTGTAATCGGGCGGGGCTTCGGGAGCACCGAAGCCCCTTTTTCTTAAACCGCAAGAACGGTCTGCACGAAACCTTCCACTTCCCGGTCCAGCCGGGTGGATTGTTCGGCAAGCGCCGTCGATGCTGCCAGAACGTCGTTCGCCGCGTCGCCGGTTTTCGTGGCAACCTGATGGATATCGTCCACGGTAGCGCTCACCGTCGCCGTTCGCCGAAACGCCTCCTGCGCATGGCGGGCGATCTCTTGGGCCGTCATCCCCTGCTGGGTAACGGCGCTGGCAATGGAGCCGCTGATAGCATGGCTATCGCCAACGGTTCCCGACACCTGGTTCAATGCCTCCGCCGACGCCTCGACCGACGCGCGCATGTCGGAAATCCGGGCAATAATATCCTGAGTGGCCCCGGCGGTTTGATTGGCGAGATTTTTGACCTCGGACGCAACAACTGCAAAGCCCTTCCCAGCATCGCCCGCGCGCGCCGCTTCAATGGTCGCATTCAACGCCAGAAGATTGGTTTGTCCGGCAATCGATTGGATTAAACTCACCACATCACCGATTTGCGCCGCAGCATCAGTCAATTGGCGAACCTCGGCATCCGCCGTTTCGGTCTGGTTGCGCGCCCGCGTGTTGATATCGGTAGCGCGGTCAACCTGATGGCCGATCTCGCCAACCGAAGCCGCGAGCTCTTCAGTCGCCGCCGCGATGGTCTTCACATTGTCGGCGGTATCGTCGGCCAAAGCCGCCATCACAATCGTTTGATCGACGGTCTGTTTGCTCGCCGTCGCCATGGTCTGCGCGCTGATCCGCAGCGCCTGGGCAGCTTGAGTCTGCTGGCGAATGAGCGTGCCGACCGTATTTTGAAACTTCTGCGCTAGGGTTTCACGCAGGATTTTGCGCTCCGCTGCCGCAGCGATCTCTTGCTCTTGCTGCGCCTGGGTTAGCGCCCGGCGTTCCTGTTCTGCTTTGCGGAAGATACCGAGCGCCTCGACCATGGTGCCCACTTCGTCGCGCTTGTGATGCTGCGGCAGTGGCGTATCAAGGTCGCCGCGCGCCAACTGGTGCATCGCCAGTTCCACCCGCGTCAGCGGCCGCGTAACCCAGGCGAGGAATCCTAGCGCCAGGGCAAAACTACCCGCTAGAGCCAAGAGACCCGCGACCAATACAAGTGTCTGTAGCCGATCCCCTTCTGCAATAAGATAGAGAATATCGGTCGATAGGCGCTGTGTTGATTGTTCAGCAACATCGTGGACGCTCTTGGTCAGCTTGGCTACTTCCCCAGAGAGGTTTTCAGCAACCCCGTCAAACTTCAGCATAAAGCGGTTGCCACCTTCCGTTCCTTCGGTCAGATAAGCATTCGCCATCTGTTTCCCAAGATCGTCGTATGCGGGAAAAGCAGCATTGACAGTATCCAGGCTTGAAACGATACTCGGAAAATCGAGTTGCCCTGCGATTGCAATGGCTTTTCGCATATTTTTTTCAAATTCTTGCGTATTTTCTTTAGCCAATTCGAAAGCTTCGGGATCCCTTCTCGCCGAGATGTCGTGAAAATGCAAAGAGTGAGCCAATATATTATTTTCAATTATTTTAATTACTTCGACAAGCAACATAATATTGGGCACCGGCTCAACATTCATCTGGTTTACTCGATAAAGTTCTTTTGTTTGGTATTGCAACATCCAAACAGAAGCACTAACGATTGAGAAAACCATCAACGCATTTGCGGCAACCATAGCCAGAACTTTATTACGAATTTTCATTTTTTGCCTCAAACCACCAACATAGTTACTGTAAGCTAAAAGTCCGCTATTAATGTTTGGTTAAATTTCGCGCAAATTCATACCAATCGCCTGCTTTTTAATCAGGGCGGGGCTCATTAAAAAAAACCGCCGATCGGGGGAATCAGCGGGTGGCGATTGACCTTTTTTGCGCGTTAAAGAGCGAGAATCACGCCATTTGCGCAATTTCGTCCCGGCCCGGTCTCATAAAAAAATGGGACGAGCCCTCCCGTACCGTCATCACCCGGAAAGCCAATGCCCACGTCCCGGAAGCCGAGAGTATCACCCCTTGCCGGGGTGCATCTGGCGAGCTTCAAAGGGCCGAAAACCTCCACCGGCACCGTGCAGAGGTTCCTGCTGCGCGACCCGGCGAAGGTTCTTTAGCAGGCGAGGGTTAGCCAACCCTGCCTTCTGCGACTGCATGGCAGGCCACGAGCCCCTCCGCGCTAGCGACGAGGGGGGGGCGTTCCTGCTTGCACCGGTCGTTCGCCAGCGGGCACCGAGGATGATAGAAGCACCCGGACGGCGGCGTGATCGGATTGGGGATTTCGCCTTGCACCGGCAAGCGCTGCCGCCCGCTCATGGCAAGGTCCGGCACGGCATCCAGCAGCATCCGCGTGTAGGGATGGCGGGGCGCGGTGAACAGTTGGCGCGAGGGCGCGACTTCGACCAACCGCCCCAAGTAGAGCACCCCTACCCGCGTCGCCATGTGCCGCACGACCGCCAGATTATGGGAAATGAGCAGATAGGTTAGGCCGAATTCTGCCTGCAAATCCTTCATCAGGTTCAGAATCTGTGCCTGGACCGACACATCGAGCGCCGAGGTTGGCTCGTCACACACTAAGAACTCGGGGTTGCCGGCCAGCGCCCGGGCAATCGCGATCCGCTGGCGCTGCCCACCCGAAAACTCATGGGGAAACTTTACCCCATCGGCAGGATCAAGCCGAACAAGACGCAACAACTCGGCAACCCGCGCGGCAATCGCTCCCTCATCGGCGTGCAGCCCGAAGGCGCGCATCGGCTCGGCAATGATCGTATCGACGCGCATGCGGGGGTTTAGGCTGGCGTAGGGATCTTGAAAAATCATCTGGAAGCGCCGCCGCAACCGCCGCATTTCTGCGGCGTTACCGACTTTCGTAATATCGGTGCCATCGAAGCGGATTTCGCCCTCCGTCGGGCGCAGCAGGCCGACGATCATTTTGGCGATGGTGGATTTCCCCGACCCCGATTCGCCCACCAGCGCGAAAGTTTCGCCCTTGGGGATGGAGAAGCTGACGTTATCCACCGCTTGAAGCGATTGTTTCGGCGAGCCTTCCAGCACCCGGTTCAGCCAGGGTTTCGATACGTCGAACACGCACCGTAGCCCTTCGACGTTGAGCAGCGGCGCGGCGTCTGCTTGGAATGCAACGGCAGTCATCGGCTCGCCTCCGAGGCTAACGCAGTCAATTGAGTTTCATCGAGAAAACAGGCAACGCTGCCATTCCCCACCGCGCGCACCGGCGGGCGTTCCGCTCGGCACTGGTCGGTTACAAAAGCGCAGCGCGGGTTGAAGGCGCAGCCCTTGGGAATATGGGCCAGGCGCGGCATCGAGCCGGGAATCTGCGTCAGGCGCTCGGCTTCCGCCTCGGGATCAGGGATCGAGCCCATCAAGCCTTTCGTATAGGGATGACGGGGCGATTTGATCACCTCGCGCACGGGGCCGATTTCGACAATGCGGCCCGCATACATCACCGCTACCCGGTCCGCCGTTTCCGCGATCACGCCCATATCGTGCGTGACGAGAATAACGGCGGTGTTCTTCTCCCGGCACAGGCGCTTGAGCACCGCGATGATTTGCGCCTGCACCGAGACGTCGAGCGCCGTGGTCGGCTCGTCGGCAATCACCAACTCGGGTTCGGCGGCCAGCGCTAGGGCGATGACCACGCGCTGGCGCATTCCGCCCGAAAACTCATGCGGGTAACTGTCCAGCCGCCGTTCTGCTGCCGGAATCCCAACCTCGACCAGCAGGTCAATAGCGCGCTGGCGGGCCTCAGCTTCCGAAAGCGGGAGATGCGTGCGGATCGTCTCGATCAACTGCTCGCCGACGCGGTAGAGCGGGTTCAGCGAGGTTAGCGGGTCTTGGAACACCATGCCGATGCGCCGCCCGCGAATCTTCCGCAGCTCTTCCGGCGGCAAGCCATTGATCTGCTGGCCCTTCAAGCGAACCGTGCCGCTGGCGATCCGGCCCGGTGGCTCCAGCAGACCGATCAGCGCGGTACCGGTGAGCGATTTGCCTGCGCCGGATTCGCCCACCAGCCCCAGCACTTCGCCGGGTTTGATGCTGAAAGAAATTTGATCGACCGCGCGCAGAATGCCGCGCCGGGTGGGGAATTCCACCACCAGATCGCGCACCTCAAGCAGCGCTTCAGGGGTTTCGGTCATGGCTTATCTCAGTTTCGGATTGAGGGCGTCGCGCAGCCAATCGCCGAGCAGATTTACCGACAGGGCCAAGGCCAGCAGCGTGAGCGAGGGGAAGAACAGAATCCACCATTCCCCCGAGGCGATATATTCCTGGCCGACGCGGATCAGCGTGCCCAACGACGGTTGAGTCGGCGGCGCACCGACACCAAGGTAGGATAGGGTTGCTTCGGCAATAATCGCCAAGGCCAGTCCGAGGGTGCCGATGACCAAGACCGGCCCTAAAACGTTCGGTAACACGTGCCGGACCATAATCGTCAGCGGGGCCAGCCCGATCACGCGCGCGGCTTGCACATATTCCTTATTCCGCTCCACCATCGTCACCCCGCGCACCGTGCGCGCATACTGGGGCCATTCGGAAAACCCGATGGCGAGGATCAGTACCGGCACGGCAAGGGCGGCATGGCTTTGCACCGGCAGCACCCCTCGGAAAACCCCAAAGATGAGCATGGCTACCAGAATCGACGGGAAGGTAAGCTGAATGTCGGCAATGCGCATAATGATGCTGTCAATAATGCCGCCTCGGTAGCCCGCAATCAGCCCCAGCGTTACGCCGATGAGCATGGCAAGACCAACGGCGGCAAACCCGACGAACAATGACGCGCGCGACCCGTAAAGAATGGTGGAGAGGATATCGCGGCCCTGATCGTCGGTTCCGAGCAGATAGCTATTCTGCGTGAACTCGTTGACGGCCATCGGGGCCGTCTTGCCATCCATCAGATTCAAACCGGCCGGATCGAACGGATTCTGCGTCGCCAATAGCGGGGCGAAGACAGCGCCAATGAAAATCATCAGCACCACAAACGCCGCCACCATCGTTACCGGCGATTGGCGGAAGGAATAGGCGACGTCCGAGTCCCAAATCTTAAAGAGCTTCTGCCGCAGGCTGACCGTGGGCAAGGCGGTTGGCGTATCGCGCATAGCGTCGAACCCTTAATGACGGGCGAGGGCCGCGCCAGACTTTAGGCGCGGGTCCACGATGAAATAAAGCATATCAACGATCAGATTGATCGTGACGAAGAAGAGGGCCACGAACAGCAAGTAGGTCGCCATCAACGGAATATCGACCGATTGAACCGAAGAGATGAACAAGAAACCCACCCCCGGCCACTGGAAGACAGTTTCGGTGATAATGGCAAAAGCCACCAGCGATCCCAGCTTAATACCCATGATGGTGATGACCGGGATCAACGTATTCTTCAGCGCATGGCCGAAATGCACCGCCCGATCCGACAGGCCACGGGCGCGGGCGAACTTGATATAGTCGGTTCGCAGCACTTCCAGCATTTCGGAGCGCACGAGGCGCATGATCAACGTCATCTGAAACAGACCGAGCGTAATCGCCGGCAGAACCATCGACTTGAGACCGGAAACGGTCAAAAACCCAGTCGTCCAGAACCCAAGATCGGTTACTTGGCCGCGCCCGAAGGAGGGCAACCACTTGAGTTCGACCGAAAAGAGGTAAATCAGCCCAATGCCGATGAGAAAAGTCGGTAACGACACGCCAACCAGCGAGAAGGTCATAATCGCTTTGGCGGAAAAACGGGTTCGGCGCAACGCCGTGAACACCCCGAAACCGACCCCGAAGACCAGGGCGAAAATCGCGGCACAGAACGCCAATTCTAGCGTTGCGGGCAGGCGTTCGATGATCAGATCGAGCACCGGACGGCCAACACGATAGGAAATTCCAAATTCGCCCTGCACGATGCGCCCGACGTAGGCGGCAAATTGCACGGGGAACGGCTGATCTAGGCCAAGTTCTTGGCGCATACGCTCCCGGTCCTCCTGCGTTGCCTCCTGGCCAGCCATCACGGAAATCGGATCGCCAACGAAGCGGAACAACGAAAAGGAGACGAGCGCCACGACAAGCATGACGAGAACCGCCTGGAATAGCCGACGAAGCACGAAGGCAAGCATCAACACCTCTAGTATCTAATGAGACCGGGGGGCCATTGGCCCCCCGGAACACCGCGCGTTCAAACGAGCGCGCGTTACTTTACATCAACGTATTTGATGTAGAAGGTGTTTTCGGTTTGCACCGGAATATTGTAGGCAGCCTTCATTGCCCAAGCGATATTCTGGTTGTGAACCGGAATATGGACCAGCGAGTCCTTGGCAATCTTCAACGCCTTGGCCATGGTCGCATCGCGCTTGGCCTTATCCGTCTCGGTGGCGAGCGCCTTGATCATCCCATCGAGTTCCGGGTTGGAATACTTCGGGTTGTAGCTACCGTAAGCACCCTTGCCTTCGCGGCTGTGGTACAGGAACTTCAGCACGTATTCGCCATCGAACGTGGGCACGCCCCAACCCAGCAGGTAGAAGTCGATCGCGCCTTCAATGATTTGCGGCGAATGCTGGGCCATCGGGCGGGCTTCCAGCGTTACCTTAATGCCGATCTGGCCCAGCATGCCGACAACGGCCTGGCAGATCTTTTCGTCATTGACGTAGCGGTTGTTCGGGCAGTGCATCGTAATGCCGAAGCCGGTTTCGTAACCGGCTTCCTTCATCAGCGCTTTGGCCTTGTTCAGGTCATAGGGCGTGACGGCATCCAGTTCCTTCGTGTAGCCATCGGCCCCCGGCGGCAGCAGCGTGCCGGACAGGGTGGACTGATCGGACATCACGACCTTCTGGATCGCGGCGCGGTTGATGGCAAAATCAACGGCTTGGCGCACGCGCAGATCGGCCAGCGGGTTCTTGCCAGTGACCGTATCGAACTTCAGATCGGGATCGCCGACGTTCAGGCTGAAGAAGATCGAGCGGTTTTCAGGGCCCGAGTTGACGCGCAGCCCACTCGTTCCGGCAATGCGGGCGATATCTTGCACCGGCACGTCTTGAATGAAATCAACTTCGCCCGAAAGCAGCGCTGCAACGCGGGTCGGCGCGGCGGCGATCACCGAATAGGTGACTTCCGTTACCTTCAGCGGGAACTGGCCTTTGCCCCAATAATTGGGGTTGGCGGTCATAACGGTGCGCACATCGGGTTCGCGGATCTTCAGAACAAACGGGCCGGTACCGTTGGTATTGCGGACGGCGAAGGTCTCTTCCTTGGCGTTAAAGTCCTGGGAATTGACCACATTGTTCGCTTCCGCCCATTCCTTGTCCACAATGAACAGATTGGTCAGATCGTTGACGAGCAGCGGGTTCGGACCCTTCGTCTTCACGGTGACCGTGAGATCATCGACCTTCGTTGCCGACTCGATGCTGGTCAGCAAGCCCTTCATCTGGGACTTGTCGCCGAGCGCGCGGGTTAGCGAGAAGACCACATCGTCCGCCGTGAAGGCGTTGCCATTGTGGAACTTCACACCGGGGCGCAGCTTGAATTCCCACACGGACGGATCGGCCGTGATCTTCCACGCCGTCGCCAGCGCCGGGGTCAGCTTCGCGTCGTTATCGCGATGGACCAAAGGCTCGTAAATTTGGTGCAGCAGATTGAAATTCTGGCCCGAGTTTTGGGCGTGCGGGTCGAGTGTGGTGGCATCTTGACCGCGAGCCATCTTGAACTGAACCGCCGATGCCGGAAGGGCAAGGGCCGTCCCCGCCAGTAGGGCTGCCGCCAAAGCGAACGTCTTCATCGTCGTTTTCCCCAAAAAATGAAAGTCAAACCGCATCTGCCGCCCAGCCGATGCGTCTCCTAGACACATAAGAATGGAATACCTGCCATTCAATCAACACATTTCTAAAAATTTATTCCAAAAAAAAACTGTGCAAAAACAACGGGTCGATTCACGGGCTTTGGTAATTTAATGTACGCTTTAGCCCTGAATATGAAAAAATATAACCGAAATCGCCCCTATTGCGATTGCTTCCAGCTTGATTCGCCATTTATTGCGGCGCAGCAAGGGGTTCTGACAGTTCGTCGGTGCCGTCGACAGGACGGCCGCCCGTGCAGCGCCCGCGACTTTTCATAACAAAACCCGCCGATCGTTCTGATCGGCGGGTGGCGATAGGCCCTCATGGAGCGTTAAAGATCAATCGTCACGCCATGCGCGCAATTTCGTCCTTAATTCGTAATTTTTCGCGTTTAAGGTGCTGAACGGTGACGAGGTCGGGATCGGGGCGGGTTCGCTCCCGGTCCAGTTGGGACTCTAGTTGCGCATGCTTGGCCTGCAACGACTTAACCCGTTCCATAGATGCCATTGGCGTCTCCCTCGTCGGTAACAGCGGCGCGCGTATCGCCCCGCTTGGCTTTTCTTAAAGCCAGGAAAAAGCCTAAGCGCGAATTGTGGCGAGAACCAGCAGGAAGACTCGCCAATTTGCGCTTCCCGTCTTTTCTTAACCGAAGGGGTGCGCGGCTCCGTGCTTTCATGGTATAAACACGCTCTGTCGGCCCCTGGGGTGTGACCTGATTGGCATCATGATTGACGATATTGAGCAGTTAAGCCGCAAACTCGAAGAATTGCGGGTGGAACATCGTGACCTGGACGAAGTGATCGCCCGCTTGATTGAGCGGCCCGATGGCGGCGCGGATCTTCTGCAGATTCAACGCTTGAAGAAGCGCAAGCTGGTGCTGAAAGATCAGATCCATCAGCTTGAGAGCGCCCTTTTGCCGGATATCATCGCGTAAGCGGCCCGAGCCCGGCGCGCTTTTCCCATCAGCCTGATCCGCTTATACTGCGGTTTCCTTTTTTCTATGGATGATCCTTCAATGAGCAGCACGCCGACGGTCGGCATTATCATGGGCAGTCAAAGCGACTGGTCCACCCTGCGCCATGCCGCCGAAACCCTGAAAGCCCTTGATGTGGTGGTCGAAACCCGCATCGTTTCGGCCCATCGCACCCCCGACCGGCTCTATGCCTACGCCAAAAGCGCGCGCGAACGCGGCCTGAAGGTGATTATCGCCGGGGCCGGCGGGGCGGCGCATCTGCCGGGCATGGTGGCGGCGCTAACCAGCCTTCCGGTGTTCGGCGTTCCCGTCGAAAGCCACGCGCTGAAGGGGATGGATTCACTGCTGTCGATTGTGCAGATGCCGGGCGGGATTCCCGTCGGCACGCTCGCCATCGGCAAGCCCGGCGCGATCAATGCCGCGCTTCTGGCCGCCTCGGTGCTGGGCTTGAGCGACACCGCCTTGACCGAACGGCTGGACGCTTGGCGCGCCCGCCAAACCGCGACCGTCGCCGAAACGCCGGAAGAGGAAGAAGACCCCTATTGGCAGAAGACGAGCCGATGAGCGCCACCGTTCTTGCGCCGGGAAGCACGATTGGCATTTTAGGCGGCGGGCAGTTGGGGCGGATGATCGCTCAAGCCGCCGCCAGCCTAGGCTATCGCACCCATGTCTACGCGCCGGAAATCGATCCGCCCGCCGCCCAAGTGGCGACGCAGACGACGACCGCCGCCTATGAGGACCGCGACGCCCTCGCGCGTTTCGCCGCCGATTGCGCCGTTGTGACCTATGAGTTCGAGAATATCCCGGTGGAGCCGGTGAGCTTCCTTGCCGAACTGCTGCCGGTGCGCCCCAATCCGCGCGTACTGCGCATCACTCAAGACCGGCTGAACGAGAAGGATTTTCTTGCCCGCATCGGTGTACCCACAACACGCTATCGCGGCGTTTCGGCGTTTGCGCGCCTCGCGGAAGTGGTCGCCGAAGTGGGCCGCCCGTGCGTGCTGAAATCCAGCCGCATGGGCTATGACGGCAAGGGCCAGGCGAAGATCGTCGAGGAAAGCGATATCGCCACCGCCTGGCGGCAGATGGGGGCTTCGGTTGGTATCGTCGAAAAATTCGTCGATTTCGCCTATGAGGCCTCGGTGATCGTCGCGCGCGGGCTGGATGGCGGCATGAGTTGCTTTGTGCCGGTGCAGAACCGCCATGAGAATCATATTCTCGCCGAAACCATCGTCCCCGCGCCGCTGTCGCCCGAGGCGCAAGCCCAGGCGCAAGACCTTGCCCGCAAGATCGCCGAAGCCATCGATCTGGTCGGCATTCTCTGTGTGGAACTCTTCGTGGGGGCCGATGGTACGCTGCTGGTCAATGAACTGGCCCCGCGCCCGCATAATTCCGGCCATTGGACGCTCGACGCCTGCGTTACCAGCCAGTTCGAGCAGTTGGTGCGCGCCGTCTGCGGGCTTCCGCTTGGCTCTACCGAACGCTTAGCCGATTGCGTAATGCAGAATCTGATCGGCGACCAGGTCAGTGCATGGCCGGAAATTCTGAAAGACCCCCGCGCTAAACTGCACCTCTACGGCAAGGCCGAGGCCCGGCCCGGTCGCAAGATGGGGCACGTCACGCGGCTGCTCGGGCCGGTTACGGCGCTTTAGGCGGCACGACCGCCGCCACCGTTGCCGTCACCACGGCGCGACTTGCAACCACCGTCGCCGTCACCACGGCGCGCAGCGCGTCGATTACCCGCTGTGCGGCCCCGTGCCCTTGCGTCTCGACCGCCCCGGACAGCGCCGCCCGCGCCAATGCCGCCAACTTGGCGGCCCCAAGCCGTTCGGCCAGCGCGAGCAGGGCCGCCAGAGTCTGCCGCCAGTGGTTCCAATCGCCCGAGCGGGCCGCCCGACTGAGCCGGGACAGCGCCTCTTGCGCGCTCGCCGGAAACCCCGCCCAAAGCGCCGCCACCCCCATCGCCCCCAAACTTATTTCCAGCCGAACCGCCACGATGGGATCCAGCAAAGCCACATCGGCGGCGGGGGCAGGCGGGGCCAATGCGATGGCAGTGGGCTGACCGGGCATGAGCTGGGCCATCACCTGCGTTAACTCCGCCCAATCGACCGGCTTGGGAAGGATTGCGTCGATCCCCGCATCCAGAAACCCGCCGCGGCTTTCGGGCAACACATCGGCGGTGAGGGCAATCAAGGGCATCCGCCCACGAACGCCCGGTAACGCCCGGATGGCGCGCGCCGCCGCCATGCCATCCATCTGGGGCATTTGCATATCGAAGATGCCAAGGTCGAAGGGGCCGTGATCGCGCACGGCGGCAACCGCCTCCCGGCCATTTTCAACCGTCATAACGGCGTGCCCGTGGCGCGAGAGCATCAAGCGCAGCAACGTGCGCGTAACCTCATTATCCTCGGCAACGAGCAGACGCCCGACGGTAAGGGCTTTTGCCTCGGTCAACGATGCCGCGCGCGCCGGTACGGCCACGCCCAACTGCATCGGCACGCTCACCCAGAAGGTCGCCCCATTCCCAAGAGTGGAGTCGACCCCAATCGCCCCGCCCATAGCCTCTGCCAGACGGCGGCAGATGGCAAGGCCAAGCCCCGTGCCGCCATATTTGCGGGTCGTCGATGCATCGGCCTGAACGAAGGGCTGAAACAGCCGCGCCTGCTGCTCCGGCGCAATCCCAATCCCCGTATCTTGAACCTCAAACCGAAGCGCTAGCCCGGCTAAGTCGCCCGGCTCGGCGCAGGCGACCCGGATCGTCACGCGGCCGTGCTGGGTGAATTTGACCGCATTGCCGATCAGATTCAGCAGGATCTGGCGCAGCCGCGTCGGGTCGCCGCGCACCAGAGGCGGAACCTGCGGGGCGATCTCCGTTACCAGCAGCGTCTGCGCCTCCACCGCCCGCCCCCGGAACAATGACGCCACATCGTCGATCAACTCGGGAAGGCTAAAATCGATTTCCTCCAAAACCAACCCCCCGGCTTCGATTTTGGAGAGGTCGAGAATATCGTTCAACAGGGTCAAGAGGGTTTGGGCCGAGGAGCGCAGCGTGACGGCATAGCCATGCTGCTCGTCGTCGAGCGCGGTATCGAGCAGCAGATCGACCATGCCGAGAACCCCCGTAAGGGGGGTGCGCAATTCGTGGCTCATGACCGCCAGAAACTGGCTTTTGGCGCGATTGGCATCCTCGGCTTGCGCGCGCGAGGCCTCCAGCGCCCGCCGGGAGGCTTCCAGCGCCTCTTCGGCGCGCGTGCGCTGGGTCACGTCGATCAAAGTCACTTGCATCGCCTCGCGCCCGTCCCAGCGGATCGCGCGGGCGAAGACATCGAGCCAGATACCCTGCCCATCTTGCCGCCGGGCGGGGAGGCGATAGACGATGACCTCGGTTTCTCCTGCCACCATGCGCGCCCAGATGCTCAGAATCTCCCGCTCCGCCGTGTCACCAAAGACGCCGAGCAACTCTGGGAAATCCAACACCGCTTCCGCCGAGACAAACCCAAAAATCTGCACGAAAGCTTGATTGACGAAACGGGCGCGCCGCCCGGAGATGATCAATATCCCCTGCAACGAGCCTTCGATGAGATGGCGGAAGCGCGCTTCGCTCTCCGCCAATTTTTGCATCGCCAGCAGCCGGTCGGTAATATCCACCGACGCCCCGATGACGACCCGCTCGCCGTCGATGTCCACCACGCGCTTGCGCAGAAGATACTGCCAGGGCGTATCGTTAAGGTCGGGTACCGTCCAATCTTCGGTCCGGACCTCCTCCCCCGCGAGGGCACGCTGATCGCCCTCGTGAAAGCGTTGGGCCACCTCCGCCGGGTAGAGGTCGAAAACCGTATGCCCCACCATCTCGCTCGGCGTTCGGCCGATGAACCGGGCGGTTTCGGAATTGACATAGAGAAAGCGCCCCGCGGCATCGCGCACGAAAATATTGATCGGCACGATTTCCATAATCTCCTCGAACAACCGACGGATGGGATCGGTTTTCGAGAAAGCGGCGGGGTCGTTCGGCGGCGGCACGGGCGATGGATCAAGCCGCGCTAGGCGACGGGCGCGGGCGACGGAAGGGGGGGCTTAGCCCCTCTAGCGCGCGCTTCACCCGGTCGCGCGCCGGCGTCAGAACGCTCGGCAGGCGCATCGCATCGGCAATGCGTTTATCGAGAAACGCCCAGGTTGCGGCATGATCCTCCGACGCATCGTCGAGCCAATGCAGCAAGATTGCGAGGTAAACGCCCGCCAGCAAACCGCGCTTGGTGTAATAATTGAAGTCGGTCGCCCGGTCGCCCGCCGCATACCAAAGTGCGCTCATGCTGTTCGCGAGGAGCCGGGCGGCAAGCCGCGCATGGCCCGGCAGGGCCAGCAGGCCAAGCCCGCGCCGCACAGCCTCCTTATGGGACGCGGCAAGGCTAAGGCGGGTGCGCACCCCCAGGGTGATCTTCTCGCGTACCTTGAGGCCCGCTGCCGCCGCAACGACCGCCGCCGCCTCGGTGTCGAGACAGGCATTCCAATAGGCAATCACATCGACCGCGCCGCCGGGAAAAGCGCGCAAGAGATCAACCTCGGTCAAACCGCAAGCGCGGGCGGCGTGGGTGAGCGCCTTCGGGGTCCAGCCTTCAAACGGCACCTCGTCGAGGATCGCCGGTAAGAGCTGCGCGCGCAGGATATCGAGGCTCATGACGTCGTCCTTTCCGCTAAAAGTGCCGTGAGGTTCAGTCGATGGTCGGCGTACATCAGCGTGCTCATATCGGGCATGCGCTGCGGGTAAAGCGTTCCATCCAAATGATCGCACTCGTGCTGAACCACCCGCGCATGAAAGCCCCCAACCGTTCGATCAATCGCCAAGCCTTCCGGGGTAATCCCTTGATAGCGAATGCGCCGCGGGCGTAGGACGCGCCCGGTGAGACCGGGGAGCGACAGGCACCCTTCCCAATCTTCCTCGGTTTCGGTGCCGATGGGTGTGATAAGTGGATTGACCAGCACCATCGGGCCTTGCTCCACATCGTCGGGGGCCCCGGTCAGGCGACGGGCGGGAACGGAGAAGAGCACAACGCGCAGCCCAATGCCGACCTGCGGGGCCGCAAGCCCCACGCCGCCGACTTCATAAAGGCTGTTCACGAGAATCCGCCCGAGCCGCGCAATCGCAGGATCGGTTGGATCGGGCACCAATTCGGCAGTTTTGCGCAGCGCCGGATGACCGGCCGTGACAATGGGCAGGGCCGCATCGGATTCAGGAATGGGCAATCGAATTTTCATGCCCTATTATTGCAGCCAGAGGGGTTTCCGTAAACCTAACGAAGGGGGAGGATTTTGAGCCGTGTACGAATCTCTCTTTCCAAACCCGCGTACATATGGTACCCGGACGCCCTCTTATCCATCGGTTCCATCGATCAAGTTTAAAGGGGCGTGAGTTAAACCGTGCATGTGATCGTCCGCGACAATAATGTCGATCAAGCCCTGCGCGCGCTGAAGAAGAAAATGCAGCGTGAAGGGATTTTCCGTGAAATGAAGTTGCGTCGTAATTTCGAGAAGCCCTCGGAACGTAAGGCGCGTGAGCAGGCTGAAGCGGTTCGCCGTTATCGCAAGCTGCTGCGTAAGCGGCTGGAGCGCGAAGGCTTCTAAGCCCAGCTTTTTCCCAGCCCCTGCTTCGGGGGCGATGGAACGGCATGGTAACCGCCCCAGAGTTTCTCTTGGGCGGTTTTGTCGTTTTTGGAGTTTCAACAAGAACATTTCGTGAAAAGGAGCTTCTATGTCCGAGCCTCTTGCCGCAAGCGCCTTAGCCGCGCTGTTCACCGAAGCCCGCACCCACCGCGCCTGGACGGATCGGCCCGTGAGCGATGACACGCTGCGCGCGGTCTATGACCTGACCAAATGGGGCCCGACCTCCTCCAACTGCTGCCCCTTGCGCCTCGTCTTCGTGCGCAGCCCGGAGCCGAAAGCCACGCTGCTGGATCTCGTGTCGCGCGGCAACCGCGCCTCGGTGGAAGCCGCCCCCGTTACCGCCCTGCTGGCGATGGATTTGGCGTTCTACGAGCATTTCGACCTGCTCGCCCCCGGCACCGGCGCGAAAAGCTGGTTCGATCCCGCCGACGAGCGCGGCATTTCGGATACGGCTTTGCGTAATTCGGCGCTTCAGGGCGGCTATTTCATCCTCGCTGCCCGGGCGCTAGGGCTCGACTGCGGGCCGATGGGTGGCTTTGACGCCGAGGGCATCAATGCCGCCTTCTTTGCCGACACCCCCTATAAGATCAGCTTCATCTGCGCCCTTGGGTATGCGGATGCCAGCAAGGTGCGCCCGCGCGCAGGGCGCTTTGACTTCGATCAGGTGGCACAGATTCTGTAGCGGAACCCTTGCGGGAAACGCCGAGGCAGCCCCGCAGGTTTCGCAGGAAACTTTTGGAAAGGGCTCTGCTAGGGTCATCACTTAACGCTGTATTAGGTGCCCTATGTCCCCCACCGCCGCGCCGCCCACCGCAGGCTATCTCTATGCGCTTCTCGCCTTCGGCTGTTGGGGGTTGGCACCGCTCTATTTCCGCCTGCTCGGCAGTATCCCGACGCCGGATATGCTGGCGCATCGGATTGTGTGGACGCTGTTGGCGCTGGCGATCATCGTTCTCGTCAGCGGTCGCCTGAAGCAAGTTCTGGCAACCGCCCGTCAACCGAAACTCATAGGGCGGTTGGTGATCTCCGGGCTGTTGATCGGCACCAACTGGGGCGTTTGGCTGTGGGCGATTAGCAGCGGCCATGTGCTGGAATCGAGTCTTGGCTACTTCATCAACCCGCTGGTGAACACTGTTCTCGGCATGCTGGTGCTAAAAGAGCGGCTAACCCCCCGCCAGGGCATCGCGGTTGCCATCGCCGCCGCCGGTGTCGTCGGGCTGGTCTTAGGCGGGGGGCATTTCCCCTGGATTGCTCTAACTCTGGCGATCAGCTTCGGGCTTTACGGGTTGGTGCGAAAAATCACGCCGGTCGATCCGATGGTGGGGCTATTTTTCGAAACGGCGCTCGTGTTTACCCCCTGCCTCGCCTGGCTCACGTGGCGCGGGTTCACCGATGCTGCTGGGATTGGCGTAATCTTCCCGTCGGCGGGCCTCTCGGCGCTGCTGATCGGCACCTCCATTGTCACCATCGTGCCGCTCGCGGCCTTTGTCGCCGCCACGCGCCGCCTGCCTTATGCCACCGTGGGGATCTTCCAATATATCTCCCCCTCGGGCCAGTTCTTGTTAGGCATTACGCTGTATGGTGAGACCTTCACCCAAGGCCACGCTATCGCATTCGGCTGCATCTGGGTAAGCCTTGCCCTCTATACCAGCGAGTTGGTCCGCAAAGCCCGCGTAACGGCCGCAGCTTAGCGCCCTGTTCGCCGCGACCGGCCCCAATGGGTTTACTGGCTCCAATCTGTTGAAGCTCCATACGTCCAACGAGCTTATGTCTTACATCAAAACTCAGGGCAAAACCCTACACGGGTAATGAGATGATGCCAATATTTGGAAATTGAACAGAGAAAAATACAATAGTATTGCGCTTGAAATCTATTCAAACATTTTAGAAATATCAAATTTTATTGTATTACATTCAAAATTTCTAAAATTTCCCGAATCTTTCGGTAATAATCGTCGTGCCAATCTTTTTTGCACTCAATTTTAAAGCAAGTTTCATCTCTTTCAGCCACCATTACAACAGGTATGGGTGCCTTCAAAGATTTGGGAGCCGTGAACAATGAATACCAAGGGCCTTTCCTTTATAGCGCTCGCGCTCGCTTACGGGCTTGCGATGCCTGCGCAAGCCGCCACGCTGGACATCGTGACTGGCAATGATTTCGCCCCTTACGCCGACGAAAAACTCCCGAATGGTGGCTTTGCAACGGACCTTGTCCGTGAGGTGATTAAAAAAATTGGGACGGAGGCAAATATCCGTTTCCTGCCCTGGAAACGCGGCTATGAGATTACCGGTTCGGGCGAAGCTCTCGCCACGTTCCCCTATGTTAAGAATCCGGATCGTGAAGCGGTTATGCTCTTCTCTGAGCCGCTGTATATCGATATCAGTCGCATTTTCTCGGTAAAGACCAATCCCGTCCCGTTTACGGGTGAAGAGAGTTTGAAGGGTAAAACGATCTGCAATCCCGCAGGGTACGTGATTTACCCAATGATCAAAGCTGGCCTTGAGGCCAAAACATTGCGCCTGCAAGAGCCGGGAGATATGCAGACCTGCGTGAAGTTCTTGGAGCTAGGCCGCGCCGACTTCATCATTTCGTCCCTGCCGGTGATGCGTACTATCACCGAGGCCCTGGGCGTTACGGATAAGTTGACCTGGGCAGAAAAGCCCTTCCGCGAGAGCGCCAATTTTCTGATCGTCGGCAAAAAGGCACCAGGCGGTGCCGAGTTCTTAAAGAAGTTCAACGACGGCCTTGCTGCTTACCGCGAGTCGCCAGCCTATGTTGATCTCACCAAAAAGCACGGGCTCGATGGCGCGGTAAGATAAATAAAAAGGGGGCGGTCCGAAGACCGCCCCCTAAACTCTTGCCGACGAAACGCGCGATTAACGCGAGTAGAATTCGACCACGAGGTTCGGTTCCATTTGCACCGGATACGGCACATCGGCCAGCTTCGGCGCGCGCAGGAACTTGCCCTTGGCGTTGGCTTGATCGTAATCGTAATAATCCGGCACGTCGCGTTCACCCGAAGCCTGGGCTTCCATGACCACGGCCATTTGCTTGGCCTTCGCCGTCAATTCGATGACATCGTTATCGCTGATCTGATAGGAGGCGATATTGACGCGCTTGCCGTTCACCTTCACGTGACCATGGCTTACCAACTGACGGGCGGCGAAGGGGGTCACGGCGAACTTCAAGCGGTAGACGACCGCATCCAAACGGCGCTCCAGCAGACCGATCAGGTTTTCGCCCGAATCGCCTTTACGGCGCACGGCTTCCTGGTAGAGCTTGCGGAACGCGCGCTCGCCGATATTGCCGTAATAGCCCTTCAGCTTTTGCTTCGCCTGAAGCTGGGTGCCGTAGTCGGTCGGCTTGCGACGACGCTGACCATGCTGGCCGGGGCCGTATTCGCGCTTATTCAGCGGCGACTTGGCGCGGCCCCAGAGGTTGACGCCCAGACGGCGATTAATCTTGTATTTCGCTTGGATACGCTTCGACATAGCTGCTCTCACAGAATAAAAATTACCGAGCCTTCGCGTGCTGACCCCCATAAAGCTATGGGAGCTAGAAACACCCTGCCGGGCATTTCTCGCGGAAGAGGCGGCTTCTTACCCTTCCCCACCCGCAGCGTCAAGCGAAACCGCCCGAAAGCGTGCTAACCACCGCTAGTCTTTCGATTTCCGTCGCATACCATACTGTTGAATGCCGTTTTTTTGAGCGAATCGCTTGATGTTAAAGGTTTTTAAAGCGCGGTCGTGCATTTTATTTCAATAGTCTCTTCTAGGCTCGGAGCGTTTCGAGTGACAGGAGTAGCCCATGTCTGCCCCCCTGCAACGCCTCTATCGCCGTATCCTACTCGGCGCGGCCCTGGTCCTTCTTCCGGTCAAGAGCGGTGCGGCAATCGAGTTGATTACCGGCAACGACTATGTGCCCTACACCGACCAGAGGCTGCCGCACGGCGGATTTGCCTCCGAGATGATCCGCGATGTTCTCAAGGATATGGGGCTATCGCTCACCTTACGCTTCCTGCCCTGGAAACGCGGTTTCGAATTGACCGAAGCCGGGGAGGCAATGGCAACCTTCCCCTATGCTCCCAGCCTCGACCGCGCCAAAGTGATGCTTTTTTCTGAGTCGCTATTTACGTTAAAATCAATTATCTTCTTCAATAAGAAGAACACGCATTTATCTATAAAAATGTCGACAGCCTGAAAGGAAAAACTTTCTGCAACCCGCGTGGATACGTTATTTATGATGAAATTCGCGAACCGTTACTAAGGGGAGACATAAAAATTGAAGAGCCATCCGACATGGCGAGCTGCGCGCGCATCCTTGCCGCCGGACGCGCCGACTTTATTATTACCGATACCTTCACCTTACAGGATGTCGCCCTGCAATCCGGCGTGTGGGACAAACTCGCGGCTTCGGATAAAATATTTACCGAAAAAACGAACCATCTGATTATCGGAAAAAACACAAAAGGCGGCGCTGAGTTTCTTGAGAAATTCAACGCCGCCTTACGTGAATACAAAAAATCGCCCGTATTTTTTACATTGGTCGATAAATACGGACTTGCCGAAACCATTCGCTAGCGTGGTTTACGGGCTCGGGAAAGCCCGTAAACCACGCGCGATGTGTTAGCGGCTTTCGAGTTGCTGCGCGTGAACCACCGCCGTTGCGATCATGTTCAAAATCCCGCGCACTGTGACCGACGGCGTCAGAATATGCGCGGGTTTCGCCGCGCCCAGCAGCATCGGGCCGATGGAAAGACCGTCGGACGTGGATTTCAGCAGATTGAAGGAGATATTCGCCGCATCAAGGCCCGGCATAATCAGCAGATTAGCCGCCCCCTTCAACCGCGAGCCGGGGAAAATCCGATTGCGGATTTCCTCGTTCAAGGCGCTATCGGCGTGCATTTCGCCTTCCACTTCCATATCGGGGAAGCGTTCGACGATGAGGTCCAGCGCCTCGTGCATCTTCACCGCCGAAGGCGCGTCCGACCCACCGAAGTTGGAGTGGGACAGCAGCGCCACTTTCGGCGGCAGGCCGAAGCGGCGCACCACGTCGGTCGCAAGAATGGTCATTTCCGCGAGCTGCGCCGCCGAAGGGTCGCGCTGCACATGGGTGTCGCAGACGAAATAGGTGCCCTTCGGCAGAATCAGCGCGTTCAAGGCATAGAAGCTGGAAACGCCCCGTGCCCGCCCGATCACTTCGGCGATATGGTTGAGGTGGCGGTGATAGCGGCCAATGGTGCCGCAGATCATCGCATCCGCCTCGCCCCGCCGCAGCATCAGCGCCGCGATCACCGTATTGCGCGTGCGCACGATCTGGCGGGCATTGTCGGGCGACACGCCGCGCCGCGCCATCAGGCTATGATAGAGCGCTGAATATTCATTGTAACGCGGGTCGGAGTTGGGGTTACAAACCTGGACATTCTCCCCGAGCTTCAAGCGCAACCCAAGGCGCGCAACCCGGCTTTCGATAACATCGGGACGCCCCACCAGGATAGGAAGGCAGAGCTTTTCATCGAGCGCCTGTTGAACCGCGCGCAACACGCGCTCCTCTTCCCCTTCGGCGAACACCACCCGGCGCGGGTCGCGCTTGGCGGCATCGAAGATCGGGCGGGCGAGTTGACCGGAGCGATAAACGAATTGGCTGAGATGGTCGCGGTAAGCGTCGAAATCCTCAATCGGGCGCGTGGCAACGCCGCTATCCATCGCGGCCTTGGCCACGGCGGGGGCGATTTCGACGATTAGCCGCGGATCGAAGGGCTTCGGAATGAGATATTCCGGGCCGAACTTCAAATCTTCATCGGTATAGGCATTGGCGACGATCTCCGAGGCTTCGGCCATCGCAAGATCGGCAATCGCCTTCACGCAGGCGATCTTCATCGCCTCGTTGATCACCGTTGCCCCCACGTCCAACGCGCCCCGGAAGATGAAGGGGAAGCAGAGGACGTTGTTCACCTGATTGGGATAGTCCGACCGGCCCGTGGCGACGATGGCATCGGGGCGGATTGCCTTCACCTCGTCGGGCATAATTTCCGGCGTCGGGTTTGCCAGCGCCATGATGATGGGGCGCTCGCCCATCGACATCACCATATCGGGCTTCAGCACGCGCGGCGCGGAGAGGCCTAAGAAGATATCGGCGCCAACGATGGCATCGGCCAGCCCGCGCGCATTGGTGTCGCGCGCATAGCGCTCCTTGCGCGGGTCCATCAACTCGACGCGGCCCTTATAGACCACGCCCGCCAGATCGGTGACGGTGATATTCTCCAGCGGCAAGCCCATATCGACCAGCAGATCGAGGCAGGCGAGCGCCGCCGCCCCCGCGCCGGAAGTGACGAGCTTCACATCCTTCAGCTCTTTGCCAACGACGCGCAGACCGTTGAGAATGGCCGCGCCGACGATAATGGCGGTGCCATGCTGATCGTCGTGGAACACCGGAATCTTCATCCGGGCGCGCAGGCGCGATTCGATCTCAAAACATTCGGGCGCTTTGAAATCTTCGAGGTTGATGCCGCCGAAGGT
>NZ_JBILQX010000040.1:0-24039 GCF_044372965.1 Elstera sp.
CGAATGGTTCGGCGAAGAGGCCCGCCGCGCGTCCGGCGAAGTGATCCCCTCGCCGCGCAGCGATAGCCGGATTTTGGTGATTAAGCAGCCGGTCGGCGTGGTGGCGACGGTGACGCCGTGGAATTTTCCCTATGCCATGCTCACCCGTAAAGTTGGCCCGGCGCTGGCCGCAGGCTGCACGGTCATCGCCAAACCGGCAGAAGACACGCCGCTTTGCGCCTTGGCCCTGGCTGATCTCGGCATTCAGGCCGGGGTTCCGGCGGGCGTCTTCAACGTGCTCACCGGCGACGCGGCAACCATCGTCGGCGCGTTGATGCGCAGCGAAACGGTCCGAAAAATCTCGTTCACGGGTTCGACCGAGGTCGGGAAACTGCTGCTGCGCCAAGCCGCCGATACGGTGAAGCGCGTTAGTCTCGAACTCGGTGGCAATGCGCCGTTTATCGTCTTTGACGATGCCGATGTGGACGCGGCGGTTACGGGCGCGATGGCGTCGAAATTCCGCAACTCGGGCCAAACCTGCGTCTGCGCCAACCGGTTCTATGTGCAGGACGGGGTTTATGATGCCTTCACCGAAAAATTTACCGCTGCGATTGAAGCGCTGAAAGTCGCCCCCGGTCTGGAAGCGGGCGCAACGCAAGGGCCGCTGATTTCGCAAGCCGCCGTCGAGAAGGTCGAAGACCATATCGCCGATGCGCTGGCGAAAGGGGCCGTGCTGAAAACCGGCGGTTCCCGCCACGCCCTCGGCGGAACTTTCTTTCAGCCGACCTTGCTAACCGAAACCCCGGCCTCGGCCAAACTCGCGCACGAGGAAACCTTCGGGCCGGTCGCCGCCCTCTTCCGCTTTAAGACGGAAGACGAGGCGATTGCGCGGGCCAATGCCAGCGAATCCGGGCTTGCGGCCTATGTCTATACCCGCGACCTCGGCCGGGCGTTTCGCGTTGGCGAGGCGTTGCAGGTCGGCATGGTCGGGCTCAACGAGGGGATTATCTCGACGGCGGAAGCCCCCTTCGGCGGTGTCAAACAGTCAGGTCTGGGCCGCGAGGGCGCGCGCGTCGGCCTCGATGAATATTTGGAAATAAAATATATGCTGGTGGGAGGTTTGGGCCGATGAGCGCGTTTTCCCTCGACCGGGTGCCGCAGATCGAAAGCGGCGCGGGGCGGCTTGATGAACTGGGCAGCCTCGCGCAAAGCCTATTCGGCGCGGGCGGCACGCTGCTGCTGGTCGCCGATCCGGCGATGATCCCGCTGGGTCACGCCGAGCACGCCGCCGCCAGCCTGAGGGCCGCCGGTTACGCCGCGCCGATCTTCGCGGAGTTCCAGAGCGACCCAACCACCGTGCAAACCGATGCCGCCGCTACGCTTGCGCGGCAGCATAAGGCGAAAGCCGTGATTGCCTTGGGGGGCGGCTCAGCGCTCGACCTCGGCAAAGCCGTTGCTGCGGTGGCACCCGGCGACGCGCCGTCCGAAGCCTATCAGCTTTGTGCCCGGCCCTTCCCCAGCACACCCTTGGGGAAAATCTGCATTCCCACCACCTCAGGCACGGGCTCGGAAGCGACGCGCACCTCCGTTCTGTCCAACAGCGAGCACGTCAAAGTCTGGTTGTGGGGGGCGGAGTTGAAGGCGGACGCGATCCTGCTCGACCCGCACCTGACGGTCGGCCTGCCGCCCTTCCTAACCGCCGCCACCGGTATCGACGCGCTGGTGCATGCGCTGGAAGCCTGCACTAACGGCAATGCCACCGCTGGCAATTCAATTTTCTGTCACGCGGCCCTGGGGCTGGTGGCAAAATCGCTGGAAGTGGCCGTGGCCGAGCCGGGCAATCTTGCCGCGCGCAGTGATCTGCAATTGGCAGCGGTGTTGGCCGGGGTGGGGATCGATAATTGCGGGACGGCGGTTGCCCATAACATCGGCCACGCCCTCGCGTCCTTACGCTCCGTCCACCACGGGCGCGCGGTGGGGCTGGCGCTGATGGCGACGCTCGCCTGGAACGTCGAAACCGACGACGGACGGTTTGCCGCCGCCGCCGAAGCCCTCGGGTGGGGGCGGAATGCCAAGGCCCTGCCGGAGGCTTTCGAAGCGCTGCTGCGCCGCGTCGGCGTCAAGGTCAGCCTCACCGACGAAGGCTACGATATTTCCCCCGACCAGCTCGCGGCGCAAATGGCCCGCCCGGAAAATGAGGCGATGCGCCGTTCCAACTTCCGGCCCATCAAGGATGCCGATTTGCTCAGTTTCGCCCGCCGCCTGCTGGCGCAGGCCTAAGAGGATAGAATGACGAAAATCGACTGGCAGGAGCGCGCCGCCACCCTTTCCATCGAAGGCCGCGCCTTTATTAACGGGGCCTATTGCGAGGCGGCGTCGGGGAAGCGTTTTGCCAAGCACAGCCCCATCGACGGGCGGCCCTTGGTGGATGTCGCCGAGGGTGGGGCCGAGGATATCGACCGCGCGGTTGCCGCCGCGCGCGCCGCCTTCGCCGATGGCCGCTGGCGCAATCAAGACCCGGCCCAGCGCAAAGCCGTGCTGCTGAAGCTCGCGGCGCTGATGCGGGAGCACACGGAAGAACTGGCGCTGCTCGAAACCTTAGACGTGGGTAAGGTCATCGGCAATTCATTGGCCGTTGATGCGCCGTTCGCCGCCAATTGCTTCCAATATTACGCCGAGTTTGCCGATAAGTCGGTGGATGAAATCGCCCCGACCAGGCCGGACGAGGTGGCCCTCATCCGCCGCACGCCGCTCGGTGTGGTCGGCGCGATTGTGCCGTGGAACTATCCACTCATCATCACCGCCTGGAAGCTGGCCCCGGCGCTGCTCGTCGGCAATTCCCTGGTGCTGAAACCGGCGGAACAATCGCCGCTGACCGCCCTGCGCCTCGCGGCCCTCGCCAAGGAAGCCGGGCTGCCGGACGGGGTGCTGAACGTGGTTCCCGGCTTTGGCGAGGCGGCGGGCAAGCCGCTGGCCCTGCACCCGGACGTGGATATGATAAGCTTCACCGGCTCGACCGAGGTCGGCAAGCTGATGCTGCGCTATGCCGGGGAAAGCAACCTCAAGCGCGTGTCCTTGGAGTGCGGCGGCAAGAGCCCCCATGTGGTGCTCGCCGATGCCGATTTGGACGCCGCCGCCAGCGGCATCGCCTGGGGTATCTATTACAATCAGGGCGAAACCTGCCACGCGGGCTCCCGCGTTATCGTCCATGACAGCGTGCGCGCAGCCTTGATCGAAAAGATCATCGCCGTCACCGAGGCACAGATTCCCCTGGGTCCACCCTTGGAAACCGCCAGCCAGTTCGGTGCGTTGATCGATGAAAACCACCTGAACCGCGTGCTGTCCTATATCGCCCTCGGGCAGGCGGAGGGGGCAAAGCTCGCCTATGGCGGGCAGCGGGTGATGCAGGATAGCGGCGGCTATTACGTGCAGGCCACCATCCTCGATGGGGTGACGCGCGGCATGCGGGTGTTCCAGGAGGAAATCTTCGGCCCCGTGCTGACCGTTACGTCAGTCCAGAGTGAAGAAGAGGCCCTCGCCGCCGCCAATGATTCGATCTACGGGCTCGCGGCAGCGGTTTGGACGAAAGATATGGACGCCGCCCATCGGCTGTCGCGCGATATTCACGCGGGGACGGTCTGGGTGAATAGCTTCGACCGCTCCAGCCTCGCAACCCCCTTCGGCGGGTTCAAACAATCGGGGTTCGGGCGCGACCGCTCGCCCCATGCCATCGACAAATACGCCGATCTCAAAACGATTTGGACCGCCTACCGTGGGAGGGCGTCAGCATGAGCGTGAAGATCACCGGGATCGAGATTACCCAGCACCGCCTGCCGTTCGATACGCCCTTCCATGCCAGTTGGGACACGAAGCCCCGCCTGCATTGGGACGCCACCATCGTGCGCGTGCATACCGATGCCGGGCTGACGGGGATCGGCTCGGGCGACCTGATGGTCGGGTTTGCCGGGCACGAGAATCTGTTCATCGGGCAAGATGCGCTCGCAATCGAGCGGCACTACCGGGTACTGAACAATATCCAGTTCCACTATGGCCGCTGCTGGCCGCTCGATCTTGCGCTGTGGGATCTTGCGGGCAAGATTACCAGCCAGCCGGTCTGGCGCTTACTGGGCGGCTTGTCGAACCGGGTGCGCGCCTATGCCTCCTCCGGCACCCTGCGCGATCCGGGCGCGATGGCGGAGGTGGCGGAGCGCTATTACGCCGAAGGCTTCCGCGCCATGAAAATCCGCTTTCATCGCGGCGACTGGCGCGAGGATATCAAGGCGCTGGAAGCCGTGCGGGCGCGGATGGGCGATAAACTCGATCTGATGGTCGATTGCAATCAAGGCTGGCGCCTACCCTGGGACCATTACGCCCCCTGGACGCTAAAAGACGCGCTCGCCGTGGGCCGGGCCCTGGAAAAACTCGGCGTCTATTGGATGGAAGAGCCGCTACACCGCGCCGACCGCGAGGGCATGCGCCGCCTGCGCGACAGCGTCGACGTGCGGATTGCGGGCGGCGAGATGACGCGCGAATTGTATGAGTTCCGCGACCTCATCGCCGATGGGTGTCTGGACGTGCTGCAACCCGATGCGGCCCTGGTGGGGGGCATCACCGGCCTGCGCCGCGTTGCGCTCATGGCCGCCGAGCATAATCTGATCTTCACGCCGCACACTTGGACCAACGGCATGGGCGTGGTCGCCAATGCCCATCTCACCGCCGGGATGAGCGAAGCGCCCTTCCTGGAATATCCCTACGATCCGCCCGAATGGGGCCTCGACCGCCGCGATTACATGATGGAGCAGCCCCTTCGGGTCGGGTCCGACGGCTGGATTACCCTAGACGAGACCCCCGGCCTGGGGTACGCGCCGGACGAGGCCTGTTTGGCCCGGACACTTACTGACTAGGCCCGTATCGGATAGGAAAACCATGGATCGCCGCTGGCTCCCCCTCAATGCTTTGCGCGCTTTTGAAGCGGTGGGTAAAAACCTCAGCTTCACGGCGGCGGCGGCTGATCTGTTGGTCTCGCAGAGCGCGGTGAGCCGCCACGTGATCTCGCTCGAATCGCTGCTGGGGGTGCAGCTTTTCGAACGGCGGCCGCAGGGGCTGGCCTTGACGCCGGCGGGGGAAGCGCTGCTGCCGGTCGTAGTGAAAAGCCTGGATCGGCTCAGTCAAGCCCTCGACCAAACGGTCGAGAGCAGCGGGCGGCGGGCGCGGAGTTTGCGCGTGCGCCTGCCCGCCACCTTCGCCCATCAATTGGCCGTGCCGATCCTGCGCGATTTCCGGAAAGATTACCCGGACCTGAGCCTTGAAATCGAAAGCAACCCGCAGCTTCCCCACGGCGAACGCGAACCCAGCTTGGCCGTTATCTACAGCGAGCCGCAGGTCAGTGACCATGTCCACGATCTTCTGTGGATGGTGCGCCTCACCCTGCTCTGTCACCCCTCGGTCGTCGGGGAAGCCGGGCAAGATCTCGCCCAGTTCTTGGCGACGCGCGACCTTCTGCACGTGCGCCTTGAGAACCGCCCGCGCCATTATTTGTGGGAAATGTTCGCCCGTCAGCAGGATTTAAGCGGGCTCGATTGCGACCGGGGCCTTGTCTTCGATACGGCGCAGCTCGCGGTGCAATATGCGCTCTCCGGCGATGGGGTGGCCCTGGTCGATCCCTATCTTTTCCAGGAAGAAATCGCCTCCGGTCGGCTGGTACAGCCCTACGACGTCTATATCGACGATGGCTATGGCTACTACCTCTCCATTCACCCCGATGACCTGGGCGATACCAGCATCGGGCTCTTCCGCTCCTGGCTTATCCGGCGCTTTGCCGGATCGCCCTGGAAAGCCAAACCCAACCATAAAAATCAACCGTCCTGGGAGGACACACATGACCCATCTGGCCGCGCTTCACCGTAAGCTGAAAACCCTCTCCGGCGCACCCTTGCACCCGGAGGTTCCTGGGCTCTGCGCCCAAGTCCAAGAAGGCGGGATTGACCGCCGCAGTTTCCTGCGCACTGTGGCCCTGCTCGGCGTCAGTGCCGCCAGCGCCAAGGCTTTCTTGGGCGAGGATTTGATCGGCAGCGCCCTGGCCCAAACCCCGAAAGCGGGCGGCAAACTGCGCTTCGCCTGCGCCGTGCAGGAATTGAAAGATCCGGCACTGACCACTTGGATCGAAGCGTCCAATCTGTTCCGCAACAGCTTGGAGTTTCTGACCGAGGTCGATGCGGATAACATCACCCATCCGTATCTTGCCGAAAGCTGGACCCCGTCCGAAGATTTGAAAACCTGGCGCTTCAAGCTGCGCCCGAACGTCAAATGGTCCAACGGCGATTGGTTCACAACCGAAGACGTGGCCTTCAACTTCAAACGCTGGCAAGACCCGGCCTCGAAATCTTCTAACCGCACCTCCTTCGCTATGGTGAAAGAGGTGAAGGTGTTGAACGAGCTGGAGTTCGAGTTGATCCTTGACCGGCCCGTGCTGTCGATCCCTGAAATGCTCTACGCCTATACCTGCCCAATGGTGCACCGGAAGTTCGACGAACAGGGCGGCGATTGGGCGAAAAACCCCATCGGAACCGGGCCCTTCAAGCTGGTGGAATATGCCGTTAGCCGCACCGCGCGCTTCCAGAAGCGGCCCGACTATTGGGGCAAGGCCGATGGCAATTCGGCCCTGCTTGATGAAATCGCCTATATCGATATGGGCACCGATGTCGCCGCCCATATTGCCGCGCTGGCAGCAGGCCAGGTCGATGTGCTCTACCGCGTTACCATCGCCGAAATCGATCTGGTCCAAAAACTCCCCAATGTGACGCTGCTGAAGGAGAATGCCGCGCAAACCCTGGTGCTGCGCATGCAGGCTGACCAGAAACCCTTCGACGACATCCGCGTGCGCAAGGCCGTGGTGCTGGCCGCCGACAATGCCAAGATGCTGCAACTCGCCTATCGCGGTCAGGGCGTCGTCGGCGAAAACCATCACGTCGCGCCATTCCAGCCGGAGTATTTCAAACTGCCCGAAGTGAAGCGCGATGTGGCCGCCGCGAAAAAGCTGCTGGCCGACGCAGGGCACACCAATGGCATCGATCTCGAACTGACCTTGGGCAATACCCAAGGCAAGTGGGAGCAGGATACGGCCCAGGTTCTCCAGCAGAGCCTTGCTGAAGCGGGTATTCGTCTAAAGCTCAACGTGCTCCCGGCGGCCCAATATTGGCCGATCTGGGACAAGGTGCCGTTCGGGCTTACCTATTGGGCGCATCGCCCGCTGGCAGTGATGACGCTCGATCTCGCCTACCGCTCCGGCGCAGCCTGGAACGAAAGCCATTTCGCCTCGAAAGAGTTCGACGCGGCGCTGGATAAGGCCATGGCCATCGTCGACCCGAAAGCCCGCTCGAAGGCAATGGAGACGGTGGAAAAGATCATCCAGGATGCCGCCGTGATGGTGCAGCCCTATTGGCCCGCGAATTTCAGCGCAATTTCCAATAAGGTCCAAGGCCACCGCGCCCACCCGGCCCATTACTTCCGCATGGACCGCGTTTGGTTGAGTTAAGCGGTTAGGTCGGGAAGACCCGGTTCCACGCAACGAGAACCGGGCTTTCACTTGGGAGGAGAAAAGCAATGGGCGACTATCTGCCGAAGAAACTGGCGGAACTGCTGCTGGCGATGCTGGCGGTTTCCTTCATCGTGTTTTGTGCGCTGGAGGTGAACGTCAGCGACGTTGCGGTGAAAGTGCTCGGGCAATTCTCCGCCCCCGACCAACGCGAGGCGTGGTTGCGCGAGAATGGCTATTTCGATCCGTTTCTCGTGCGCTATGGCCGCTGGCTGTTTGCTTTCGTGTCGGGCGATTGGGGCCAGTCGACCTATTTCCGCGATTCGGTGTTTCACCTGATTTGGCCGCGCTTGGGCGCGACGGGGATTCTCGCCGGGCTGACGCTGCTGGTGATGGTGCCGCTCTCGCTCCTGCTCGGCATTCTCGCCGGAATTCGGGAAGGCTCGCCGCTGGATCGCGGCATTTCGATTTTCTCGGTGCTGACGACTTCGATTCCCGATTACGCCAGCGCCGTCTTTCTCTCGGCGATTTTCGTCTTCTGGCTCGGCTGGCTGCCGGGGGCGAGCACGATGACGGGCGGGTTTACCTGGGGTGAGATCGTTCTGCCGGTGATGGTGCTGGCGACCTATAGCACGGGCTACCTCGCCCGCATGACGCGCGCCTCGATGGTGGATGTGATGAGCGCCCCCTATATCCGCACCGCGCTAATGAAGGGGGCCTCTCCCAGCCGCATCATTCTGCGCCATGCGCTGCGCAACGCGCTGATCGCGCCCGTCACGGTGATTATGCTGCAAATCCCCTGGCTGCTCTCGGGCGTGATCGTGGTCGAAGTCTTCTTCGCCTATAAGGGCTTCGGCACCTTGCTGTACGAAGCCTCGCTGAACTCGGATATTTACTTGATCGAAGCCTGTGCGATGGTCGGCGTTGCCGTGGTCGTCGTCACGCAGCTTCTCTCCGATCTGCTCTATACGTGGCTGAACCCGCGCATCAGCTTTTCCAGCCCCAAGGCGGCATCGTGAGCCGCGCGCTCAGCCGCTGGGCCGCGATTGGGATCGGCGGCAGTCTTGTCGGCTTTTGGATTATCGCCGCCCTGTTCGCCCCGTGGCTTTCGCCTTTCGATCCGCTGGCGAACCTGCAACCGCTCACCCTGCCCGGCACGCGCGGCGAGGGCGGGGTGATCTATTGGCTCGGCACCGATCTGCTCGGGCGCGATCAGCTTTCCCGCCTGCTCTATGGCGCGCGCACGGTGATGATCTGGTCGAGCCTTGCTACCGGCACGGCCTATGTCGCCGGGCTGATCTTGGGCCTGCTCGCAGGCTATTACCGGGGGTGGACCGACCGGATTCTCTCGTTCCTCGCCAATGTCGTGCTGTCGTTTCCGGTGTTGGTGCTGTATGTGGTGATGATCGTGGCCTTAGGCGCGAGCGCCGCTAATATCGTCATCGCCGTTACCTTCGCCTCGGCCCCGGCGATTTTCCGGCTGGTGCGCGCCGTGACCATCGATCTGCGCCAGCGCGATTTCGTCCTGGCCGCGATTACGCAAGGCGAGAGCGATATTCGCATCATGCTGGTGGAAATTCTGCCAAACGCCTCCGGGCCGCTGGTCGTCGATCTCTGCCTGCGCTTCGGCTATACCGCCATCACGATTGGGGTGCTGGGGTTCTTGGGTCTCGGCCTGCCGCCGCCCACGCCCGATTGGGGCGGCATGATTAATGATGGCCGCGCGATGGCGATTGTTTTCCCCCATCTCGTGCTGTTTCCCTGCCTTGCCATTTCCTCGCTGATGCTCGGCCTGTCGCTGTTCGCCGACGGGTTGAAAGAATGGGCGAACCGCCGCTCGGGAGGCCCCGCATGACCCCGATTCTTGCGATTGAAAACCTTCACATCCACCTGCCCAAAGACGCCGACCGGCCTTACGCGGTGGAAGGCGTCAGCCTTACGGTCCAACGCGGGGAAATCCTTTGCGTCGTCGGGGAAAGCGGTTCGGGCAAATCGGTGCTCTCCAGCGCTGCGATGGGCGCGCTTGCGCCGGGCCTGCGCTGGGGCTTGGGCGACGTGCGCTTTGAGGGCAAATCCATCGCCGCCATGCGCGAGGCGGATCGGCGCAAACTGCGCGGCAACCGCATCGCTATGATTTTTCAAGAACCGATGGCGGCGCTCAATCCGGCGATGACCGTGGGCCAGCAGGTCGCGGAAGTGTTGGAACTCCACAGCCCTCTCGGCCCGGAGGCGCGGCGGGAGCGGGTGCTGAAGCTGCTCGCCGATACCCATTTGCCCGACCCGCCCGGTATCGCCCAACGCTTCCCGCACCAGCTTTCCGGCGGCCAGTGCCAGCGCGTCGTGATTGCGATGGCGCTGGCGATGGACCCGGCCCTGCTGATTGCCGACGAGCCGACCACGGCGCTGGACGTGACCACCCAAGCCCAGGTGCTGCGCCTGATCCGCGAGCTGCGCGACACCCACGGTCACGGCATTCTCTTCATCACGCATGATTTCGGGGTGGTTGCCGATATTGCCGACCGGGTCGCGGTGATGCAGCGCGGCAAACTGGTGGAAATCGGTCCGGCGGCCCAGGTGTTGAACGCGCCGCAGCACCCCTATACCCAAGCGCTGATCGATGCCGTGCCCGACCTCGCCCCGCAAACCCGCCCGGTTCTGCTGGACGCGCCGACGGTGCTTCAGGTGGACCGGCTCAGCAAGTCCTATGGCGGATTCGCGGCCCTGAAACCGACCAGCCTTGCCGTTCAACGCGGCCAAACCCTGGCGATTGTCGGGGAAAGCGGCTCGGGCAAGAGCACTTTAGCGAAAACCCTGATTCGCCTGATCGAGCCTTCGGGCGGGTCAATTTCGGTTAAGGGTTCAGATTTCGCGGCTTTACGCGGCGGCTCTTTGCGAAAAATGCGCCGCTCGCTGCAAATGATCTTCCAAGACCCGTTCGGCTCGCTCAATCCGCGCCGCACGGTCGGGACGATGCTCATTCGCGCTGGGATGCTCGGCGGTCTCTCCCGCCGCGATGCCACCGCCAAGGCGAGTGAGCTGATGGCGCTCGTCGGTCTGCCGCAAACCGCCCTCGCCCGCCGCCCCGCCGCCTTCTCCGGCGGGCAGCGCCAGCGTCTCGGCATCGCCCGCGCGCTGGCGATGGGGCCGGAGATTATCATTGCCGACGAAAGCGTCTCGGCCCTTGATGTATCGGTGCAAAAGCAGGTGCTGGCGCTGCTGCACGATCTCCAGACACGGCTAACGCTCACCATCGTCTTCATCACGCACGATCTGCGCGTCGCCGCCGAAATTTCCGATTGGATTGCCGTGATGCAAAAGGGCGTGGTGGTGGAATATGGCCCCGCCGTGCGGGTGCTGACCAGCCCGAGCCACGCCTATACCCGCGCCCTGATCGCCGCCGCCCCAGGGCGGGATTGGACCCCGCCGCGCTTGCCCGTTTCGGCGTCTTAAACTCCCTAGATCCGCAGCCCCGCTTGCTGCAATAGCGGTAGGTTGAGGTGAGGAAATAGTCGAAATCCGGCCCAAAATCGTAAAAGCCGAGTTGGACACCTACGCAGAAAAATCAAACTCTTAGATTGTATAAACCCACGATTGCCAATCGGCACGCGACCGGGCGGCGAGGGCTGAGAGCGAGGTTCCATCCAGCACGCCCGCGATGGCATCGCGCACGTCCACCATAATCATGCGCACCGGGCAGGCCGCCACATCCACGCAATTATCGCAAGAAACGAAGGCCGAGCGACTGGCGCAGGCAATCGGCGCGAGCGGCCCATCGAGCGCACGCACGGCTTGGCCAATCTTGATCTCGTCGGGCGATTTTGCCAAGGCATAGCCGCCGCCGGGGCCTTTGCGCGAACGCACCAGCCCGGCATTGCGCAGTTCCAGCAAAATCGCGTCGAGGAATTTTTTGGGGATATCGTTCTGCGCCGCGATATCGGCGACCTGCACCGTTTCCCCCGGCGGAATGGCGGCAAGATGGATCAGGGCTTTCAGACCGTATTTGCCTTTATTCGTTAACATGCCTGTCCTCTGAAACCCACACCCGTCCCGGTTTCTCGATATAACCGATTAATTTACACGATCCTATAGAAATTAGAGACTATCCCCGAAAGCGAAAATGAGGCCTTGACCCGTCAAAGACCTCATTTTCATAGCTGGTTGCTAGGCCGCTAACCGCCTTTCCACAGTGAGGCCACCGGGTCTGAACGCCGGGTATCGTGCGGCCTCAGGTTCCTGGGCTTACACGGCCACCGTCTGCCGGGCGAGATCAAGGAGTTGAGGATCGGTGATCGTCGATAGATCGGCGGTCAACTGCTGAACGATGCGTTGATGCACGGCGGGGTGATGCGTTTGCAGATAGTCGGTGAGGTGATGCGCCACATTCGCTTTGCCGGTGCCATGGCCGATGACGACAATCCGCCCTTCACCGGGCAAGGCGTTCGCAATCGCCTCATAATAGGCCGTCTCGTCTGGCGAGCGGTGCCCACGGTCGCGCGCGGCGTTCTCGTGTGCGCCATGGTGCGAAACCTGATGCGGGTCGGCCGGTCGGATGACATGGGTTAAGGCGTCGTCCGAGGTCACATCGATATGGAAAATCTTGGCGCCCTGTTGATCCACAACCACCAGCAGGCTGGGAACAACGGGACCGGAGGGGGGCGCAATAGCGGGGGAAAGCTCGGGCGAGACGCCGGCTTGCTTGAGGAAATGCCGGATATCAATCACCTCGGAGCCAGCCAAATCCTTCGTATGGGGTTTGCGTAAGGTATGGTGATGGCCCGCCACCGCGAAGGTGAAATCGCTATTCGCTTTCTCGTGAACGTCGCCAATCGCTGAAATCAAGGCAACAAGATCGCGCCATTCGAGATTATGGGCCGACGGATGCCGGAAAATCGCCTCCAGCGTGCGCTGGTGCGCGCCCGAGAGAGGAGGAAGCTTAAAGCTCGTATCGGCAGGATTGGGCACTGTATTCATGATATTTTCCGGCACTCCCAGTTCGTTCCCGGCGGCAATGAAGGATCGCCACCGCCGTTTTTTTTCGGAATAAAGTCTATCGCTAAGTCGTGGGATGCATGAGGATCGGAAGATACTCAGCCAGGGCTCTCAAATCGCGGTTGCGGTTGCCAGCGCGCGTTGAATGGCGCGCGCGAGATCGTGATCAAGGAAAGGTTTTTGAACCACGATGGCATCGGGTATTTGGCGTTGAATGGCCGATACATCGCCGCTGACGAAGACATGGGGGATGAACCCCTCGCGCAGGATTTCGCGGACCGCCACGAGCCCGCTGCCTTTGCGCAAAGCGCCATCGACGATCATAAGATCGGGCTTAAAAAGGGCCGCCGCCGAAATTGCACCGCTTTCGGTCATCTCGATCGCGCAAACCCTATGGCCCATCTCGACCAAAACATCTTCGTAGAGCATTCCAATCAGGGCGTCATCTTCGACAATCAGAACGCGCAATGCGTGCTTTGGGGCTTCATCGTCGGATCGTTCAATCATGTCACCGCCCCTTTTCGTGCCGCCTGTCTCGGAATTTTTCTAACAGCGAATAATCTTATAGGGCGCACCAATCCTTTGGGCAGTCTCGGAATCTACGCAGCACACCGGTCCCAGTGACTGTTTTATCGTGGCCACCATCGCACCAACGTGTCAGGCTGTCATGACCGGGACCCGATGCCGATGGCGGCTTATCTCAATCATAGGGTGCGGTGTTGAGCGGGTCAGATTCCGGCGGTAGCGAAATCCGGCTCCGATGAAAGTGAAATCGATAATGGCCCGAACGGCACCCTTGAAGGGTAAGGCGGCACGCGCGCGCGTGGACGGAGAGCGCGCGGACGAACAGACTGTTCCTGCGCGCCCCCTCGCCCCCGCAAGAACGGCTGGTTTTCTCGTTGTCGGTATTGGCGCGTCGGCGGGCGGGCTCGACGCCTGCACCCAGCTTCTTGAAGCATTGCCGCCAGATACGGGGATGGCCTTCATTCTGGTTCAGCATCTCGATCCGACCCACGAAAGCATGATGGCCGATCTGCTGGCCCATCATACGAAAATGACCGTATCGCAAGCGACCGACGGGGCGGCGTTTGAACCCAATCACCTCTACGTCATTCCGCCCGGCACGTATCTTTCCGTCCAAAAAGGCGGCATTTTGCAAGTTTCGCCGCCCGAAGCGCCCCACGGCGCGCGACTTCCCTTCGATTTCTTGCTTCATTCCTTGGCCGAAGATTACGGCGAGCGGGCCGCCTGCGTCATTCTCTCGGGGACCGGGGCGGATGGTAGCCTGGGCCTGAAATCGATCAAGGAAAAGGGCGGGCTCGTCATCGCGCAAGACCCCGCCGAAGCCAGCTTTGACGGTATGCCGAAAAGCGCGATCCTGACCGGGGCCGTCGATATCGTGCTGCCGCTCGCGGGTATTCCTGGGGCGTTGATCAAATTTCATCGCCGGATGGCGCTGACCCGCACCCCCCAAGCCCCGGCGGGGCAGGATGCTTCAAAGGATTGGTTGCCGGAGGTCATCGACCTGCTCCGAACGACGACCACTCATGATTTCCGGCTGTATAAGGAGGGCACCCTACGACGACGGATCGAACGCCGCATGGCGATGGCCGCCATCGAGACTGATGATCGGGCCCGCTATATCGAGTTTCTGAAAACCGATCCCAAGGAACTCGACCTCCTGGCCACCGATTTGCTGATTAATGTCACCAGCTTTTTCCGCGATCCCAGCGTGTTCGATCTGCTCGCCGAAACGATTATCCCCGATCTGGTCCGCAGTCATTCCATCGATCAGCCGCTGCGCCTGTGGATTGCCGGATGCAGCACGGGCGAGGAGACCTATTCGCTCGCCATGCTGTTCCGCGAGGCCGTTACGGCGGCGAAACGCGAAATCAAACTGCAGATTTTTGCCTCGGACGTAGACGCCGATGCGGTGGCAACCGCCCGGGAAGGGCTATATCCCGCCACCATTGCCGCCGATGTGTCGCCCGAACGGCTCGCGCGCTTTTTCTCGAAAGATGATCGTGGCTATAGGGTTCTCCCCGAACTGCGCGCCACCATCGTCTTTGCCGTTCAGGATGTTCTGACTGATCCGCCCTTCTCCCGGCTCGATCTCGTCTCCTGCCGCAATGTTCTGATTTACCTGCGCCCCGAAGCGCAGCAAAAGGTTATCGCCTTCTTCCATTTCGCCTTGCGGGAGGGGGGGATTCTGCTGCTGGGCAGCGCCGAGACGGTGGGCGAGGCCAAGGGCCGGTTCGAAACACTCTCCAAGACCGCGCGGCTTTACAAGCACATCGGGCGCAGCCGCCCTGGCGAGGCCGGGTTTTTATTCGGAAATTCTGAGGGCGCGCGCCTTCCGGCACGGACGCCACCAGGCACAAAGCCGTCGCGGCAAGCCGCCATCGCCGAAGGGTGTCGCCGCCTGGTTCTCGAAACCTATGCGCCTGCCGCCGTGCTGATGAATCGAAAGTTGGAATGGCTCTACTCGCTGGGGCCGACGGAACGGTATCTGCGCGTGCCGCAAGGCCACCCCACTTACGATCTCATGGCGATGGTTCGCCCCGCCCTGCGCGTTAAACTGAGGGCCGCGATCCAGAAGGCCCTTCTGGAAAAAGCCCGCGTGCGGATTCCCGGCGGGCGCACGGCGTCGGAGGGTAAAGGCAGCGCGTTCGAAATTGCGGTGCAGCCTGCGCTGATTGAGGGCGAAGACCTGTTACTCATCTGCTTTCTCGATACTCCTGCCATGTCAATACACCCTCTGCCGGGGGAGGTCTCTACCGGGGTTGGGCATGTCGCCGAGCTTGAACAGCAGTTGGAAGCCACGCAAGGCGAGTTGCAAGCGGCGATCAATAGCCTTGAAACCGCGAACGAAGAGCAAAAAGCGGTTACGGAGGAGGCTCTGTCGGTCAATGAGGAATATCAATCGACCAATGAGGAATTGCTGACCTCAAAGGAAGAATTACAGTCTCTTAACGAGGAATTGACCGCCCTCAACAGCCAGCTTCAAGAAACCTTGGAGCGCCAGCGCACCACCGCCAGCGATCTTCAGAATATTCTCTACAGTACCGACGTTGCGACGATCTTTCTCGATCTCGATCTCGATATCCGCTTCTTCACGCCCGCAACCAAAGCGCTGTTCAATATCATTCCGACTGATATTGGCCGACCCCTCGCCGATCTTAACTCCCTCGCTGCCGATGGCGTTCTGCTGACCGACGCCCGCGCGGTGCTGAAAACGCTCACCCCGATCGAACGGGAGATTCAGGCCCGCGACGGCCTATGGTATTCCCGCCGCATTCTGCCGTACCGCGCCCAAGACGATGCGGTTGAGGGTGTTGTCATTACCTTCGCCGATATTACCGAAAGCCGCCGCGCCGCCGATGCGTTGGAAGCGGCCAAAAAAGAGGCGCAACGGGCCAATAGCGCCAAATCCCGCTTTCTTGCAGCGGCCAGCCACGATTTGCGGCAGCCGCTGCAGGCCCTCAGCCTGATGCGCGGTATTCTGGCCCGGCGTATTCGGGACGACCGGAAGGACGAGGCGCTGGCGCTCGTGACCCGGCTCGACGAAACGGCGGCGGCCATGTCGGGTATGCTCAACTCACTGCTCGACATCAACCAACTCGAAGCGGGAACCGTGCGCCCGCAGCTTATGACCTTCCCCATCAATGATCTATTGGGGCGGTTGCGCGATGAATTCGCCTATCACGCCGGGGCGCAGAAGCTTCACTTCCGCGTCGTGCCGTGCGGCCTGTCGGTCTATAGCGATCCGCGCTTGCTGGAACAAATTGTGCGCAATTTGCTCTCCAACGCGCTTAAATATACCCAGCAAGGCAAAGTGCTGCTGGGGTGCCGCCGCCACGGCGAGCGGTTGACTATCGGGATTTGGGATACGGGCGTCGGTATCGCCGAGCAGGATCTTCGCGCCATCTTTGACGAGTACCATCAACTGGATAATGCAAGCCACGACCGCGAGCGCGGGCTGGGCCTGGGGCTGTCCATCGTTCAGCGTCTGGCGGGCCTGCTTGGGCATCCCATCACAGTTCGCTCCAAGCCGGGGCACGGGTCGGTCTTTTCCGTCGGCGTTATGTTGCCGACGGGCGAGGATGGGGCGATGCGGCGCACGCCCCCCGCAACGGGGGAGACGGCCCTCGCCCGCCCTGCTGGGGCCGTCTTGGTGATTGAAGACGATAAAGATCTGCGCGAGCTTCTGGAACTCGTGCTGACAGAGGAAGGGCATCATCCGGTCTCGGCCCCTGACGGGGTTGCCGCCCTTGAGTTATTAAACCAGAGCGGCTTCAAACCCGATCTGATCCTATCGGACTATAATCTGCCGCATGGCTTGGATGGGCTGAGCGCGGCCACGAAGATACGCGAGACCCTGCATCAACCGATTCCCGTTATCATTCTAACGGGGGATATCTCGACGGAAACCTTACGGCGAATTGCCAACCAAGAGTGTGTTCAACTGAACAAGCCTGTTAAACCTGCCGAGGTTTTGCAGGCCATCCACCGCCTTCTCCCCAAGACGAGCGTCGCCGCGCCGGTAGAGCGCCCCATCGCTCCCCCGGCTGGGGATCGTCGAGGGGATCGCCCATCGGCGACCCCCATCCTTTTCGTGGTCGATGACGATAGCCAAGTGCGCGCCGGAATCCGCGAGTTCTTGGAGGTGGAAGGGCACCGGGTTGAGGATTACGAAACCGCCGAAGCCTTCCTGCACGCCTATCGACCGGGCCAGGAAGGCTGCTTACTGGTCGATGCCTACCTTCCAGGGATGAGCGGTATCGATCTGCTGCGCGGGCTCCAAGAGCGGGGCGATGGATTGCCGACCATCATGATTACCGGCAGCAGTGATGTGCCGATGGCGGTTGCCGCCATGAAAGCCGGGGCCTTAGACTTTATCGAAAAGCCCGTCGCGCGCGGCGAGTTGTTCGCCAGTATCACGCGCGCGCTGGAACAGGCGCAAGATACCAGCAAACTCGTGGCCTGGCGGGCGCGGGCCGCCGAGCATCTCGCCTCGCTGACCGCGCGCCAACGGGAGATTATGGAACTCGTGCTAGCCGGGCACCCCAGCAAAAACATCGCCGCCGACCTCAACATTAGTCAGCGCACGGTTGAAAACCATCGGGCGGCCATTATGCGGAAAACCGGCACAAAATCCCTTCCGGCCCTCGCCCGCTTAGCCCTGGCCGCCACGCCAATCGGATAGGCCCAATCACCGCCGGAAAGGCCTGGCTCTCCGGCGTCCAATCACAGGGCCTCAAGCTGCAACGCGTGCGCCGTGTGGGCCTCGCCATTTCCTATGAAATCGAGAACCACGCGGGACGGAACATCCCCCTTCGCCAGCCGCTCGAACACCTGATTGATCGACGCGAGCGGCTGAAGCTCAATATCGGCCTTCACTTTGCCTTCGGCGGCAAAAGCTAAGCACTCGGCCATATCTTTCCGCGTTCCGACGAAAGATCCGCGCACGGTGATGCAATTGGCAACCACATCAAACAGCGGTAGCGGAAAATTCCCCGGCGGCAAACCAACCAGCACGCAGGTGCCGCGTTTGCGGGTCATCCCTACGCCTTGATTGAAGGCGCTTAAGGACGGGGCGGTAATGAGAACGCCGTGCGCGCCGCCGCTCGTTCCTTTTTTAACCGCTTCCGCCGGATCGTCCGTTTTGGCATTCACGATAAGATCGGCCCCAAGCCGTTTGGCATGGGCGAGCTTGCCGTCATCGATATCGACGGCGCAGACCTGCAAGCCCATCGCCTTCGCATATTGAATGGCAAGGTGCCCAAGGCCGCCCGCGCCGGAAATTGCGATCCACTCGCCGGGCCGGGCTTGGGTTTCCTTAATCCCTTTATAGGTCGTAACCCCGGCGCAAATGAGCGGCGCGGCTTCTTTCGGGCCGAGCCCTGCGGGGATATGGGCGACGTAATTTGGATCGGCCAGCACATATTCCGCGAAACCGCCGTTCTTGGTGTAGCCACCGAATTCCGCTTCGCCGCACACCGTCTCCCAGGCCGACAGGCAGTATTCGCAGTGCCCGCAAGCCGAGTAGAGCCAAGGCACCCCCACCCGGTCGCCTTCCTTGACGATCTTCACCCCTGCGCCGACCGCGACAACCCGGCCAATGGCCTCGTGGCCTGGAATGAAGGGCAGCGTCGGCTTTACCGGCCAGTCGCCATTGCGGGCGTGAAGATCGGTGTGGCACACGCCGCAGGCTTCGGTCTTCACCAAAATCTGGCCGGGGCCGGGCGTCGGCACGTCCCATTCTTGAAGCGAAAGCGGCTGACCGAACGCCGTGACGACGGCGCACTGCATTTTACGAGGCGACATTGGGGGAATCCTTTTAGAGAAAATCGGTTCGGGAATGGCGCTACGCCGTCGCGGCAGCGCGCGCGAAGGTCTTATTCACAGGCGGCTCCCGCCCATCCAATGCCCAGAATGCGCGCGCCGGGGGTTGGTCGGCAGGCCCGGAAATTACTCAACCACGGCCTGCGGACGCAAAGAGGCTCCAGCCCTCTTACCGCCGTCCCTTGAGTAGTTTCCGTCGCTGTCGGAAACCGCGCCGCCGGGACATAAGCTCTCGCATCACTCCAGTGTCCCAGACGGGAAAACTGCGTTGCCGAGTGTCGATTCATGGGATCGACCCAAGTCGGCTCGGACTCAGCCACACCCCCTTACCTGGCTGTTCGAAGGGAACGCATCCGTGACCATCCCGGCAAAAATTTCGCAAACCGGCGAACCCGCGTCCCGAAAACTCAGATTGCCCGCCCTCACGGCGGTCGTCATCGGCTCAATGATCGGCTCCGGCGTCTTCAGCTTGCCGCAGAATATGGCCGCCGCCGCAGGGCCGCTCGCAATCTTGATCGGTTGGGCGATTACGGGGATCGGCGTTCTCGCCCTTGCCCTCGTTTATCAGGGCCTCTCGACGCGCAAACCCGAGCTTGATGCCGGGCCTTACGCCTATGCCAAAGCCGGGTTCGGCAACTTCATGGGCTTTAACAGCGCTTGGGGATATTGGTTGTCGGCGTGGGTCGGCAATGTTTCCTATGCCGTCGTCCTGTTCAGCGGCTTATCGTATTTCTTTCCCTTTTTTGGCGATGGCAATAGCTGGCAAGCCATTTTAGGCGCCTCCGCCGTGCTGTGGGCGCTCCATGCCTTGACCCTAACGGGCGTGCGCCAGGCGGGGTTGGTCAACCTCATCACCACGATCTCGAAAATCGCCCCGATTATCCTGTTCGTCGCCGTTGCGGTGGTGGCGTTCAAGATCGACCTGTTCAAGCTGGATTTTAGCGGCCTGCACAGCCCCACGCTCGGCTCGATCCTAGAGCAGGTGAAAAGCACGATGCTGGTCACGCTCTGGGTATTTATCGGAATCGAAGGCGCTAGCGTCTATTCCGCCCGCGCGACCCGCCGCCAGGATATCGGTTGGGCAACCATGCTGGGGTTCCTCACCTGCCTGTCGCTCTACGCTTTAGTCTCGCTGCTCTCCTTGGGGATTTTGGCGCAACCCGACCTCGCCGCATTGAAAAACCCATCGATGGCCGGGGTTCTCGCCCATGTTGTCGGGCCGTGGGGCGCGGCACTCGTCAATATCGCGCTGGTGGTTTCGGTGCTGGGAGCCTTCCTAAGCTGGACGATGCTGGCCGCCGAAGTGCCCTATGTTGCTGCGCGCGACGGCACCATGCCGCGCATCTTTGGCCGCGAGAATAGCCGGGGCGCGCCATCGGTCTCGCTTTGGGTGACGAATGGACTGGTACAGGTTTTCCTGCTCGTGACCTACTTTGCCAACGGCACCTATCAGGCGCTTTTTTCCATCGCCTCGGTCGCCATTCTCATCCCTTACGCTTTCTCCGGGGCCTATGCCGCCAAACTGGCAATCACCGGCGAAGCCTACCGCGCGGGCGAAAACCGCAGCCGGAATCTCGTGATCGGCGGGATCGCCACGCTGTATGGGATCTGGTTGGTCTATGCCGCCGGGCCCGCCTACCTGTTCATGGCCGCGATGCTCTATGTCCCCGGCATTGCCGTTTACATCATTGCCCGACGCGAAAGCGGCGCGAAAATCTTCACGGGGGTTGAGGCGATCCTTGCACTCGCCCTGGTCGCGCTCGGAATGGCTGCCGCCTACCTGATCTGGTCGGGCACGATCTCCCCCCTCGCCTCCTAGGATTTTCCCATGTCAGAATTCGGCGCTTTTTCCGAGGTCGGCCCTTTACGCGAAGTTTTGGTGCATCGGCCCGATCTCAGCCTGCAACGGCTGACCCCCGACAATTGCAAAAGCCTCCTGTTCGACGATGTGCTGTGGGTGAAAAAGGCCCGCCAAGAGCACGACGGCTTCGTCGATGTTCTGTGCAGTCGCGGCGTGACCGTCTTAGAGTTCGGCACGATGCTCGGCGAGACGCTGGCGATTCCCGAAGCGCGGGGCTGGTTGCTGGATCGCCGGGTGAGCGCGGCGGCGGTTGGCGAGGATTTGGTCGATGAGATGCGCGGTTGGTTCGACGGGATGCCGGGGGCCGAGCTTGCCCGCCTCCTGGTCGGCGGCGTCGCCCGGGCCGAGTTGCCGTTTACCCCAACGGGGCTGATTGGCCGGACAATGGAGCCCCATGATTTCGTGCTGCCGCCGCTGCCCAATCAGCTCTTCACGCGCGATAGCTCCTGTTGGATTTACGGCGGGGTAACGATCAACCCAATGTATTGGCCCGCCCGTCGCCCGGAAGCAACCAACCTCGCCGCCCTTTACAAGTTTCATCCGCATTTTGCCGGGATCGAGGTTTGGTGGGGCGATGCCGATGCCGCGCCGGGCGTTGCCACGCTGGAGGGCGGCGACGTGATGCCGCTCGCCGATGGCATCGTTCTGATCGGTATGGGCGAACGCTCAACCCCGCAGGCGGTGGCGGCCTTAGCCGCGCGCCTATTTGCGAAAGACGCCGCCAAAAGAATTATCGCCGCCCTCATGCCGCGCGACCGCTCCTTCATGCATCTCGATACAATCTTCACTTTCTGCGACCGCGATGTGGTCACGGTCTATCCGCCGGTGGTTGACCGCATCAAAGCCTTTTCGCTCTACCCTGGGGATGATCCGAGCGGCGTTAAGATCGTCTCCGAGGATTTGCCCTTCCTTCAGGTCGTGGCCGCAGCCCTTGGCTTCGAGCGCCTGCGCGTGATCCCGACCGGGGGCGATAGTTACGAAGCCGAACGCGAACAATGGGACGATGGCAACAACCTTCTCGCTATCGAGCCCGGCGTGGTCATTGGCTACGACCGCAACGTCTTCAGCAATACGCAACTGCGCCGGGCGGGGATTGAGGTCATCACTATTGAGGGGGCCGAGCTTGGGCGCGGGCGCGGCGGCAGTCACTGCATGTCCTGCCCCATCCGCCGCGACGCCCTTTGATCTTTTAAGAAAGCGACCCCCATGCCGATCAATCTCCTTGGCCGTTCCATCCTAACCCTCGACGATTTATCGCCGAGCGAAATTCGTTACCTGCTGAAATTGGCCGCCGAGCTTAAATCGGCAAAGCTGGCGGGCACCGAACAGCCGCGCCTGAAGGGGCGCAATATCGCGCTGATTTTCGAGAAGGATTCGACCCGCACCCGCACGGGGTTCGAGGTTGCCGCCTACGATCAGGGGGCACATGTCACCTATCTTGGCCCTTCGGGCAGTCACATCGGGCATAAGGAATCGATGAAAGACACGGCGCGCGTGCTGGGGCGGGTTTATGACGCGGTCGAGTATCGCGGTTTCGGGCAGAAAATCGCCGAAGATCTCGCCGCCCATGCAGGGGTGCCGGTTTATAATGGCCTTACCAACGAAGCCCATCCCACGCAGATTCTGGCCGATTTCATGACGATGCGGGAGTTCACCCATAAGCATCTGTCCGATATGAGCCTCTGCTTTTTGGGCGATGGGCGGGATAATGTGTGCCTGTCGCTCGCCATCGGCGCGGCCAAGGTGGGCCTCGATATGCGCATCGCAGCCCCGCGCAGCTTTTGGCCCGATCCGGCCTTTCTAACCCGTTTCAAAGAGATGGCGCTTGAAACCGGCGGGCGGTTGACCGTAACCGACGATATCAACGCCGCCGTCAAGGGGGCCGACTTCCTTTACACCGACGTGTGGCTGTCTATGGGCGCGGATGAAACCGCCTGGGAAGCCCGCATCAAGGCGTTCCTGCCCTATCGGGTCACGCAAGCCGTGATGGACGCGACCGGCAACCCCTACACCAAATTCATGCACTGCCTGCCCGCCTTCCATAATGCCGAGACGGCGGTGGGCGCGGATATCCAGAAGCGCTTCGGCATCGACTGTATGGAAGTGACCGAGGAGGTGTTCGAATCCGCCGCCTCCATCGTTTTCGACGAGGCGGAGAACCGCATGCATTCGATCAAGGCGATCCTCGTCGCCACCATCGCGGGCTGATGGCCATGCATCTCGTCGTCGCCCTCGGGGGCAATGCGCTGCTGAAACGCGGCGAGCCGATGACCGCCGAAACCCAGCGCGGCAACGTGATAAAGGCCGCAACGGCGCTGGCAACTTTGGTCGCCGACGGCCATCAAATCACCATCACCCACGGCAATGGCCCGCAGGTGGGGCTGATTGCGCTGCAAGCCGCCGCAGGCCCCGCCGATGGGGCCTATCCGCTGGATATTCTGGGGGCGGAAAGCGAAGGCATGATCGGCTATCTGCTCGAACAGGAACTGCGCAACGCCCTGCCCGCCGGGGCCGACTTAGCCACCCTCCTCACCCAGGTTCGCGTCGATCCAGCGGACCCGGCCTTTCTGCGCCCGACCAAACCCATTGGCCCCGTTTATGATGAACCAACGGCCCGCCGCCTCGAAGCCGAACGGGGATGGCAGTGCGCCCGCGATGGGGATAAATGGCGGCGCGTCGTCGCCTCGCCCGAGCCTTTGGAAATTCTGGGGCTTAAAGCCATCACGACCTTAGCGGCGGCAGACGTGATGGTGATTTGTGCGGGCGGCGGCGGCGTGCCCGTCGCGGCCCGGCCCGGCGGCGGCTTTATCGGGGTGGAAGCGGTGATCGATAAAGACCGCGCCAGCGCCCTGCTCGCCCAAGCCCTCAAAGCCGATATGCTGTTGCTCCTCACCGATGTCGATGGGGTCTATTTGGATTTCGGCACACCGAGCGCGCGGCGAATCCTCCGTGCCGGAACGGCAATCTTATCGCCCAATAGCTTTGCCGCCGGGTCGATGGGGCCTAAGGTTCAAGCCGCCCTAAGGTTTACCCAAGCAACCGGAGGGCGGACGATGATCGGTCGACTGGAAGACGCGCGTGCGCTGGTGAGTGGCACCGCTGGAACAAGCATCGAAACCGGCCCGGCAGCCATCATCACCGCCGCGATCAAGCTGCGTGCGTGATGTTTGTGGTGCTGGGGCCAATGGCTAATAGCAAAAGCCCCGGTTTATAACCGGGGCTTTTTTGTTTGGTTGCGGGGGCAGGATTTGAACCTGCGGCCTTCAGGTTATGAGCCTGACGAGCTACCGGGCTGCTCCACCCCGCGTTAAGTGTTTTGCGCTATCGGCTT
>NZ_JBILQX010000042.1:0-23826 GCF_044372965.1 Elstera sp.
CCCGGCCCGATAACCGACCCTATGACCTACGCTCCGAATCCCACGCCCCCGGCGCTTCAGCCAACGACGCGCCAGGCTATTTTTACCGTCTGCACCTATAGCTATCTGCCGAAAGCGCAGGTCTTGGTGCAGTCCTTAAAGGGGATTTGCGATACTTACATTCTGCTGCCCGAACGGGATCGGGGCGACGGGTGGCGCGCGACGCTCGAGCGGCGCATGGGGTGCCGAATTTTACTCTTGAGCGATCTTGCGCTCCCCCATAGCGCGGTTATGGCGTTTCAATATGACGCGTTCGAATTGAGCAACGCGCTAAAGCCCAGCGGATTTAAGGCGCTGTTTGCGGCGGGATATAACCAAGTTTTATATTTTGATTCGGATATGGAGGTCTACGCGCCGCTCCAGCCGATCTTCGAGGCTTTGTCGCAGGGCGATGCGGTTGTGACCGCGCATATTGATGCGCCACTGCCCGACGATGGGCACTCGCCGAGCACGGAAGACGTATTGCGAAGCGGTCAATTCAATGGCGGGTTTCTGGCGCTCAATGATAGTCCGGCGGCGCTGGGTTTCCTCGACTGGTGGCAGGATCGGTTGAATAATCAGTCCATCGCCCATCCGAACCATTATTATTTCGTCGATCAATTCTATCTGGCGATGATTGCGAGTTTTATCGAGAGGCTGGTTATTCTGCGCCATCCGGGTGTGAATGCCGCCTATTGGAACTTGCCGCAGCGCGAACCCTTTGAGGCGCTAGGCGATGGCGGAAGCTTGCGCGGGCAACCGCTGATTTTCTTCCATTACTCGGGCTTTGCTGCGGATGATCTGCCGCGCATTTCCCGGCATCAGAACCGCTACCGGCTACCCGACGATCATCCGATTCTGCCGCTGTTTGCGCGCTATCGGGATCGATTGGCGGCGGCGGAAGCCGCGCTGAGTGATCTCGATTTAACCTATAGCTTCACCCATTTTAACGATGGTACGCCGATTTCGATGGACGACCGCCGCCGCCTTTTGCTGGCCGATCCGGCGGCAAAAGCGGCGCTGAGCGATCCGTTCAGCGGCCTCGGCGCGCTGGCGGAAACCAATCCATCGCCCCCCTGGCCGGTTCCGCGCCCGGAGGTCGACCGGCTCCGTGCCCTCAACGCCGAAGCCCAGGATCAGGCGGCACAGAGCGAGCACGCCCTTATTGCCGCCCGCGCCGAATTAGAGGCAACGCGCGCCGAGCTTCGCGCGACCACCGCCGCCTATCACTCCATCCTCGCCTCAACCGCCTGGAAGGTGACAGCCCCGCTGCGCGCCGCGCTCAAATTTCTGCGCTAGGGCCTCGGCAACGGGGCGCTTACGGGTCCTTTGTCGTCTCGAAGGGGGCAAAGCCAAAGGTTTTGGCGAGGCTGCGCAGAATAAAATAGCCCGCCGGGGCCCCCTCGCCCGCCAGCAGCGGCGCGGTGGAGTGGAATAGGTTCCGCTCCATCTGCGTTACCGTGGTCATGCTGATATCGGCAACCCGGTAATAGAAGAGGGCTTCGGGCAGCACTTCCAGCCGCGCGCCGGTGCGGGAGGCGGCTAGGAAAAACTCCCAATCTTCGTGGGTAACGCCGTAGTCCTCGTGAAACCCGCCGACAGCCTCGAAGGTGCTGCGCCGGACCAGGGCATTTGCATCGCCCAGAATATTATAGAGCGGCGTTAACCCTTCCGCGCCCCCCATGAACAGGCGGCGGTGCGTTACTTGGGGGCGATTGTAGCCCGTAGCGTCGGGAAGGGTCTGCCGAAAACTATCATTGAAGCAGGTCAGCACATCGGCCCCACTGGCCTGGGCCGCGTGCAAGAACCGCTCGATCATCATCGGCTTGGCGATGTTATCATCGTCCATGAACAGCAAATAGGGCGTGCGCGCTTCGGCGGCCGCCGTATTGCGGGCGGCCCCCAGATAGCCGTTTTGCTTGCGGATAATGCGCCATCCCCGGCGGGCGAAAGGCTCTTCCAGCGCGTCAAGCGCCGCCAGCGCATCGGGGGTGGAACTGCCATCGTCCACCAGAATAACCTCGAAAGCCGCCGAGGTTTGCGCTTCGAGCGATGCAATCGCCTCCCGCAGCATGCCGGGCCGGTTGAAGGTAACGAGGCAGACTGTGACCAACGGTCCATCGTCGGAGGCTAGGGCGACCGGCGCAGCGGCGGGCGTGCTGATCTGCCAGGCGGGGGTTGCCACGGCGAGGGGGGCGCGCAAGGCCCCATCAATCGCCACCGCCGAGAGCGTGGGCGATTTCGGTAGCCGGGCGAACGGCCCATCGGCAGCATCCTCTGCCGCGACCGGGTGGGCGCTGGCGAGCGGCAGGCCCCAGCTTGCGGCCAGATGGGCGAGCAGCCCCGCGGCCCCGCCGCGCCCGACGATCACCGCCAGCGTTGGGCCACTGAGTTTCGGGCGTTCGCCGGAGGAGGTGAGGAACCGCACCGATGCGCCAATCCGGCCCGCTGCTTGGGCGGCCTTAGCCTTTTGGGCGGCGGTCAGGGGCGCGCCGGGGCGCAGGAACTGAACCTCCTCTACCTGTTGAGCCTCGGTCAGGCGCGGTAAGAGCCGGTCGATCCAATCGAGCTCCACCAACCCACTATCGGCGAGGAGGAACAGCAGCCGCGTCGGCGTCTCGGTTGCAGCACTGCCGGTGCCGAGGCTGGGTAATAGCCGCCGCCCGGCCCGGCGCAGGGTTTCCGCTTCCATATGATAGAGGCCGATCTCGGCAAACTCGGGGAAGCGGAAGGCGGTGAAATCATGGTTCTTCGCGCCGCCCGTCTCGATCACGGTCAGTTCAAGCGGGCGGGCGAGCAACCCTTGCCGAAGCGCGAGGGCCAGATAAAAGCCAGCGCCGGACAGATCGACGGTAATGACCTCTGAAATTGCTTCGCTGCGGACCCATTCGAGGCTCAGCATGGCGCGGGTCATCATTGGCATCGCGGGCGGGCAAATTAACGGCTCGCACGGGGGCAGACCTTCGACCGACAGACGCCGGGGCGGGTGGGTCAGTCCCAACCGGGCGGGCAGATCGGCCCCGAACGCCCCTTCGGGATCGCAGAGGATTACCTCGGGCTCAATCCGCTTTTCCCTGCGCAGACTGTCTAAATACAGCCGGGCGGCGAGGCATTGGAGATCGTCGAGATCGGCGCGGGCAGACGGGGCCAAGAGCAGAATGGCGCGGCCTTGCGCATCCGAGGGCAGGGGGGGAAGCATCTCAGGCATGGGCTAGTTCCGCAAAATCGCTAAGTCCGGAAACTCCGGCGAAACGGCATAGAGCGTTTGACGCGACAGAGCGGGGTGATAGTAGGGATCGGTTAGCGCGCCTTCGGCGGCCAGCGCTTCCCGCTCCCCCTCCTTCAACCCCGCGCCATAGATCGCCGCATCGTCGGCCTCGGGGGCAAGGCGATAGGCGGCGTAGGGCGTCCAAACGCTGGCGCGCCCGGCCCGGCGCAAGTCAGCGGCGGCGGCGATGACGGTCGCGAGGGCGCTTTCCTCCTGGCGGCCCGTCACGGCGGGCGCGGCCTCTCGACTGAGGGCAAGGCACCAGGGGGCAACGGCGGCGATATCCTGCGCCAGTTGCAACCGCCCAAAGCTGCCATGCTCGTTCGCGGGCATGCCGATATAGGGCAGCAGCGCGCCTTCGCTTTCATCGACGATCAAGCCTGCATGGCGCACGCGGTTTTCGGCATCGCTGACGCGCGCGCCGATCAACCCGGCATCCCCTTGCAGTGCCCGCGCCGCGAGTTCGATCAGCGTATCGAGATCGGCGGGCAGCGCTGCGAGCGATGCCGTTACGATCACATCGGCTTTCGTGCGGGTGGCGGCCTGGATCAGGGCGCGCAAGGCCGCCCCTTCCTGGGCGTCGCCCGCAACCCCGACAATGCCGAGATCGTCGGGAGCATCCTCGAGTCCCGCCATCGGCAGGGCCAGCAACCCGGTCGCGCCGCCCTGCGGGAAGCGCGCGCGCCACCCCGCCAGCAAAAGCTGAATATGGGCGAGCGCTCCCTCGGGAACCGCGCTTGCACCGCCCGCAAGGCACAGCACCAGCCGCGTCGTCTCCGGCACCGGGAAGCGGACGCGGTGGAGCGAAAAGTGTATGGATTCGCCAACCAGGGCGGGCAACCCGCGCCGGGCGAAATAATCGCGCAGCCCGTTGCGGGCCGCATCGAACGCATAGGGTTTGGCGCTCGAATCGCCCGCAATTGACCCCGGCGTGCAGCGCCAATGATAGAGAATAAGCGGCACATGGCCGATCTCGCCGGGCGTTAACCGGTCAAGACAGCGCAGGAACAGGTCCATATCCTGCGCGCCGCTATACTCTTTCCGCAAGCCCCCGGCGTCTTGCACCAGAGCGCGCTCGACCACCGTCAGATGATTGATGAAATACTGCGCGTGCAGCAGCGCGGGCGACCAATTGGGCTTAAAATAGGGCTCGCAGCGCACCCCGTCTTTCAGCTTATCCTCGTCGGTGTAGATCAAGCGAAGCTGCGGCTGCGCGCGAAAACTGCGCACGCAGAGCAGCAGCGCCGCCGGGTGCAGCATATCGTCCTGATCCATAAAGGCGACGTAATCGCCACTCGCCGCCGCAAGCGCGCTATTGGTTGCCTCGGCGATATGGCCGTTGGTTTCGCGGAAGATGAGCTTGATGCGCGAATCCTGTGCCGCCAGCCCTTCCAGCAGGGGCCGCACAGCAGGATCGGGCGAGCAATCATCGGCAAGGCAGAGTTCCCAGCCCGCGTATTTCTGCGCCAGGACCGAGGCGACCATCGCCTCGATCTCGTCGCGCTTAGGATTATAAACCGGCACGACGATGGAGATGATCCGCCCCGCCTCGGCGGCTTCGGCGGGAAGATGGGCGAGGATTTCATCTTGGCGGGCGGCCCAGGCGGCATAATCATCGCCCCACCAGCGCGTTTCCCGCGCCCTGGGCGAGAGCGGGCGGGGGGGGCGGCGCATTTCCTGCCATTGCCGCCGCAGACCGCGCCCGCGCACCCCGCGCAGCCCATGCGTCCGAATTGCGTCGATGACAGTGCGGGCATAGGTGGAATAGGGGCGCACGCGGCGGCGAATGGGTGCCGTCAATCGGCTCAGAAGCTTGGCAAGCTGCTTTTTGGCCAATTGCTTGCCGCCACCGCGCTGATTGATCGCGCGACGCAGACCTGCCCGGTCCGTCAGAAGCAGTTTGAGAAAACGCAAGAGCACGACCAAAACCTGCGTGGGCCTGAAAAACGGGCCGAGCGCGCGCTTGAGGCGCTCAATCTCAAGATGCAAGCTTTGGGCGCGTTGTTCCGTAAGATCAAGTTTTTGTTGAAACTCTTGGCGCAGGCTTTCGGTTGCGGCTTGTTCGGCGTATCGGTCAAGTGCGGTCGCCAGCCGGGTAAAGAGGCGCGGCTCTAGGGCCGATTCATCCATGACCTCGGCGTCCACGGTCAGCAGGCCTCCCGGCCCCGCCGCGTCCAGGGCGACCGCAGGCACCGGCAGGTCAAACCAAGCGTGCGGGCGGGTTTTGACCAATAGCAGTCCGTCGGGGCTCACGAGCGGCGGGCACACCAGCCCATCGGGTTGGCTGAGACTGCCGAAGAAGCGGGCGCTTTCCGCCGTTCTCGGGTCCAGCGCCCACACCTGCCGGTTTTGCGCATCGACCAGGCGCAGCGCCCGCAGCATGAGGTGCGGCGCGTCGGTGGTCACGTCTAGCCGAAGGGTGGCGAGCGCGGCCCCGTCGCGCGCAAGCGGAGCCAGCGGCAGCGACACGCTGACAAGGCCGGGGGTGGCGTCCGCTAACAGCCAATGGCTGCGCGCTTCGCTATAGGCCCCGCCCGCCGATTTCCCGAACAGCCCGAAGCGCAGCGGCTCTTCCGACGTGGGGCGCAGGCGCGGGGCCTGCCAAGCGTGGGGGGAGGGCGCGTCGGGGGTTTGGATAAGATCGATGGCAAGCGCGCGCGCCTGGGCTACCGTGCTCGGCAATACGAACCCGCGCGCCCCCAACGGCCAGGAGGTGAGCATCACGCTAGGGCTATCCACCAAACGCGGGGCCTTTAAGCCTTCGGCAATCGCGTGGGGCAGGGACTGCCCGCCAACGAACAGTGCCGCCCGGTCGATACGATCGGCGAGATCCAGCGCGTCCGCCGCCGTGATCATATCCCCCGGAATATCGCCATACACCCAAGCTTCATGGGGCAGGCCGACTTTAGTGATCGGCCCCAAACCGTCTAAAGCTTCCTTGAAAAAGCGCGTGTCGTTCTGGCGGTAGCGCGGCGTGAACGACAGGATAATACCGCTTTTGGGGCTGGGGGACGGGTTGGGTAGATCGATCCAACGGGCGTGCCCGCGCGCGGTGGCCCCAACCGCAAAACTATGGCAGGCAACGAGATGGCTGCGCTCTAGTGGCTCTAGGCGGAAACGGTCGAAAATATGATCGACGCCCAGGAGTGCCGGGTCCACATGCTCCAGCGGCAAGCCTTTGATGACCGGCGTTGCGGCAGTGGCCCCGAAGCCTTCGGAAATGCCGATGGGCACGCGCACGATCTCGACACAGCGGATTGTGGGTTGCGCGAGCAGCAGCGGCACCAGGAAGCGCGCGCCGCCTTCGGTCAAAATCCGGCCGCTCAACTGGGTATCGACGACGCAGTTCAGCACGAACCGTTCAATCCCGAGTTCGCGGATGGCGGGGAGCGCGTGAATAATATCGCCCATATTGCCGCTGTGAACGGCAGAGGGGCCGTGGGTTTCGACGCCGAACCGCTCGATCAGGGTGAAAAATCGTTGGCTCATATTAGGCATCCTGTTGCGCGCGCAGCGTTTGGCGCAGGCGCGCTTGCGTGACGCGCTTCCAATTCAAGAGATCCGCCATAGTGGCATTGCGGTCGAAACTGGCGAGCCGCCGCGCAACCGTGGGCAGCGGGCACCCAAGCGTGAAGGGGAGGGTGCGGCTCATATCGTCCGCGCCATGAGGGGCCAGGAAGAGCGCAGGTTTCAGCATAGCATTGGCCAGCGCCGCGAGCGGCAGGCGGTCGGTAATAATGAAATCGCCGGTGGTGAAATACTCGGCCCAAGCGGGCCAATCCGCGTTGGCCTCGGGCTCGGTCGTCAGGCATGGCAGACCGTTAAGCTGTTCGATCAACCCTTGCGGCGCGCGCGGCCCGGTCCACAAAAAGGCTTTGGTTTCGCGCGCGGGCGCTTCATCGACGGGAACGAACAGCCACAGCGGCGGAAACGCAGCCTCCGCCGTTCCGCCAAATGACAGTGTCCCCTCGGGATCGGGGATAAGGGTCACGGGTTGGCCTAGCGCCTCGGCGGCGATTTCAGTCAAGAGCGCGCTTTCTTGGGGCGATAAGCCGCGCACGCGCACGAGGGGGGAGACAGTCACGCTTTTCCTGCTTCCATGGAACCAAAGGCCCCCGTTGGTAGCATGTTCGTTTGGGCACTTCTATCGAAAGCCACGCGGGTTACGCGAGGCGCGGTTCATGGGCGCGGAACTGGCGCGGCGACCGATCAAACCAGCGCGTAAAGGCCCGGCTAAAGGCGCTTATTTCGGAATAGCCCAGCAGAAAGGCGATATCGGCAATCGGCACATGGGTTTGCTGCACGTAGAGCCGTGCCAATTGGTGGCGGACCTGTTCCACCATATCCGAGAAGCTCACGCCCTCGTCGGCCAGCGCGCGCTGAAGGGTCCAGCGCCGAATATCGAGCGCGTCGGCCACGTCTTCGATATAGGGGGTGCCATCCACCAGGCGGCTGCGGATTTCCGCCTGAACGCGGCGGATCAGCGGCACTTCCCCCGCGCTGCCGTGGGCGGCGTGCAGAAGCTGGCGGCGCAGCCGGTCCATCTGTTTGATGTCCGCGCCGGGCATGGCGATATCCTCGGCGGGCCGCTTGAAGATCAAGGCATTCGTGCGTTGGCCCCAATGGAGCGGGGCCTGAAACGCCCGCGCATGCTCCTGGGCCTGTTCGGGGCGCGGGTGCTCGAAATGTACTTCCTCCGGCGACCAAGTAGGACCGAAGACGCTGCGCAGCACATTCACGAACATGCCCATCGTCAGTTCCGCATCCTGCCGCCGGGCAAGAATTGCGCCGTCGAGAATGCGATATTCGAGCGCCACAATGCCGCCCGCCTCCCGGAAGGCTGTATGCGTTACCTGTTGATGGTAGGGAAACAGCCCGGCCAGGGCTTCGAGCGCCGACAGAAGCGTGGGCGCGGCGAGGGTGACGCCGCCGATCAAGCCCAAATTCTGCGGCTGGAACTGCTGGCCGTACCAAAGGCCGAAATTGCCGTTACCGGTTTGCGCTGCCGATTCCTCCATCATCTGCACGTAAGCGGCAAGATCGAGCGGCAGCGTGGGATCGGTCAGCCACGACACGTCAATCCCCGCCCGGTGCAGCACGGTTTCAGCATTGCCCCCTTGGTTGTCGATAAAATCGATCACGCCCGAAGCGGCGGCGGCGAGCACATTGCAGGCGGCAAAGGGGCGATGCGGGCGGACCATCGGCCTCCAACCTTAGGGGAGCGGTATGCGCGAATAGTCTCGCCTGAGATTTTATCGCGGCGCAATAGAAGTTTGGTTAAGGGCGGGGGTGCCCGAAAACCCCCGCCCGTCCCTTAGGCTTACTTTGTGCCCAGCAGCAAATCGCCGTCGGCCCCGGCGCGCAAATGGCCGGTTGCCGCGTAATAGGCAAAGCCGAGGGCGAACAGGCCAACGAAGAGGCAGAAGACGATGAAATTGTAATAGATCATCGCGATAAGGCAGACGATGCCCGTCACCAGCGCAATCGCCGGGAAGATCGGGTAGAGCGGGGCGATGTAAGGCCGCTCCAGATTAGGCTCGCTCTGGCGCAGTTTGAACAGGCTGAGCATGCTCATGATGTACATAACAATCGCGCCAAACACCGACATGGTGACGATGTTCCCGGTCAAGGTGGTGCCGTTGATCGTGATGAGATTATCCGAGAAAATCGCGGCAATCCCAATCACGCCACCGGTGATAATGGCCAAATGGGGGGTTTTGCGGGTCGGGTGAACGGTGGAGAGCACGCCCGGCAAGAACCCTGCGCGCGACAGGGCGAAAATCTGGCGCGAATAGCCCATGATAATGCCGTGGAAGGAGGCGACGAGGCCCAAAATCCCAATCCCTACGAGCATTTTAAACCAGCCGGAAGACTCGCCGACAACCGTTTTCATCGCCTGCGGCAACGGGTCGTTGATGTTGGATAGCGCCGTCCAATCGCCGACGCCGCCCGCGAAAATCATCGTGCCGAAGGCGAGGAAGACGAGGGTGAGAATCCCAGCGATATAGGCGCGCGGAACGATCTTCTTCGGCTCTTTCACTTCTTCCGCCGCCATAGCGGCCCCTTCAATCGCAAGGAAGAACCAAATGGCGAAGGGGATCGCCGCAAAAATCCCGCCGAGGGTGCCCATCGTAAAGGTGGATTCGCCCGCCCAACCGTTGGCGGCGAAATTGCTCCATTGGAAGCCGGGCGCGACAACGCCCATAAACACAAGCAGTTCAAAAACGGCGAGAATGGTAATGAAAAGCTCGAAGGTCGCGGCAATGCCAACGCCAACGATATTCAGCCCCATGAAGAGAATATAGGCCCCCACGGCGACCATTTTTGGGTCGAGCGCCGGGAACTGCACATTCACATAGGCCCCAATCGCCAGCGCAATCGCGGGCGGCGCGAAGACGAATTCGATCAGCGTCGCAAACCCGGCAACAAAACCGCCTTTCGGCCCGAACGCGCGGTAACTATAGGCAAACGGCCCGCCCGCGTGGGGAATGGCCGTGGTGAGTTCGGTAAAGCTGAAAATAAAGGTTACATACATGGCCGCCACGAACAGCGTCGTGACCAAAAACCCGAGGGTGCCCGCCGAAGCCCAACCAAAGCTCCAGCCGAAATATTCGCCGGAAATCACGAGGCCCACGGCGATGCCCCAAAGCTGCACCCCGCTGAGGCTTTTACTAAGAGCCGTTTTTGTTGTAGACATGAAATTCTCCTGTTCCGAGAGTTTTAGGGTGCGTTTCGTCCCATTTTTTATTGGTCTATAGTCTTCACATCGCGCGCCGAAACCCCTGCGTTCGGCGCGTTTTCTTTCAGCTCGACGCCGGTCAGCCGCAACCGGACCGCTTCACGCGCGAGCCATACCGCTTTATCAGCGGCACTTGTATAATTCATGCCGTCGGCGTGAATGTTTGAGAGGCAATTGCGCTCCGAATCCCGCCGCCCGAGCCTGGGCCGATAGGTCATGTAAATCCCAAGACTATCGGGAACGGAAAGGCCGGGGCGCTCGCCGACCAGCAGGAGGCAAAGCTGTGCCCCCAAAAGATCGCCAACCTCATCCCCCAAGGCGACGCGCGCCTGTTCCGCCAGCACGATCGGCGCAACCCGCCAGCCGGGAAGCCTCTCCAGACAGGCGCGGATCATCGGCGCGGCGTGAGTTTGCACCGCGCCCGCCGACAGGCCATCGGCGACGACAAAGACAATATCCCACGGTTGCGGCGGCACTTTCGCCAGCAGCGCCGCGCTGTCCGGGTGCAAGCGTCGCCCGAGATCGGGGCGGCGCAGGTAGATCGCCCTGTCGGTTGCTTGGGATTTCACTTTCAGCGTCGGCAGCGGCGCGAGATCGGCAGCCAGCGCCGCAAAATCCACGCGACCATGCACGGCGTCGCGGGCGCGGGCGTGGGCCAGTTGGAATTTCAGCAGTTCGGCGGTCGGCAGGCCATCGCCCGCGCGCCCGAGGCCGATGCGGGCGCGGGTCGCTTTGCGTAAGGTTTCCCAGGGATCGAAGCTCATCAAATCCCACCAGCCGTTAGGAGGCGATTGACGGCGGGTTCCGTGGGGGGCGGCAAGCGTCCGCGCGAATCCAGCATGTCCATCCGCTCCAGCCACGCCTGAAACTCCGGCGCGGGCTGGCGGCGCAGCAAATGCCGCAGCGAAACGATATCGTGATAGGACAGGCTCTGATAGTTTAGCATAATATCGTCGGCACCGGGCACGCCGATGACGAAACTCACCCCGGCTTGGCCGAGCAGCAGCATCAGGCTATCCATATCGTCCTGATCGGCTTCGGCGTGGTTCGTGTAGCAAACGTCGACGCCCATCGGCAGGCCGAGCAGCTTGCCGCAGAAATGATCTTCGAGCCCCGCGCGAATGATCTGCTTGGAATCGTAAAGATATTCCGGCCCGATGAAGCCCACGACCGTATTGACCAGCAGCGGCTTTACCGCCCGGCAAACGGCATAGGCGCGCACTTCAACCGTTTGTTGATCGACGCCATGATGCGCCCCCGCCGATAGCGCGCTGCCCTGGCCGGTTTCAAGGTACATGACGTGATCGCCCACGGTGCCGCGCTTCATCGACAGGGCGGCTTCCCGCGCCTCATGCAGCATGGCGATGGTCACGCCGAAACCCTTGTTCGCGGCTTCGGTTCCGGCGACCGATTGGAACACCAGATCAAGCGGCGCGCCCTGTTCGATGGCGGCGATGCTGGTGGTGACATGAGTCAGCACGCAGGATTGCGTCGGGATATCGTAGCGCTGGCGGATGGCGTCCAGCATCTCCATCAGCTTCATGCAGGCGGGCAGATTATCGGTGGCGGGGTTAATGCCGATGACCGCATCGCCGATACCAAACAGCAGCCCATCCAGCGTGGACGCCGCAATTCCGGCGGGATCGTCGGTTGGGTGATTGGGTTGCAGGCGGCTGGACAAACGGCCTTCCAGCCCGATTGTCGTGCGGAACGCTGTCACCACCCGGCATTTCGCCGCGACCGCGATCAAATCCTGATTGCGCATGAGTTTGGAGACGGCGGCGACCATTTCCGGCGTAAGGCCCGGCGCGACCCGCGTCAGCGCCTCGGCTTCCACCGCGTAGGATAGCAGCCACTCGCGAAACTCCCCGACCGTCAGGCTCGCCACGGGAGCGAAAGCGGCGGCATCGTGCGTATCCAGAATGAGGCGCGTTACCTCGTCCGCTTCATAGGGAATCAGAACATCATCGAGAAAAGCGCTCAGCGGCACCTCGGCCAGGGCCAAGCGGGCGGCGACGCGGCGCTCGTCGGAGGAGGCGGCGAGGCCCGCCAACTCATCGCCCGAGCGGCGCGGCGAGGCGCAGGCGAGCAGAGTTTTCAGATCGTCGAAAACATGGCACTCGCGGCCAAGGGTGTAACTGTAAACGGGCATCGCACCCCATGGGGAAGGAGCAAGGAAGGCGCAAGCCTACACCCGTTCCTGTCACCCCTATTTGACATCTCGACACAGTTTCGCCCCAATTGCGGCTCTGCGTTCTAGCTTTTGCGAGGTGTAATGCCCGATCCGATGCCCTTCGCCCTCACCTTGGGAGACCCTGCCGGGATAGGGCCGGAGTTGATTTGCAAGCTTGCGGTCGATCCCGCGCGCTTAAGCGTGCCGCTGCTGGTGATCGGCGACGTGGGAATATTGCGCCGGGCGGCGGGGATTGTCGCGCCCACGCTTCAGATCGTTCCAGTGGCCGATCCGGCTGAAGCCTTGGGCGTCCCGCCGGGGGCGCTGGCGGTGCTGCCGCTGGTGGAAGCGCTCCCCCCCGATCTACCTTTTGGCAAAATCGATGCGCGCGCCGGGGCTGCCGCCTATGCCTCGCTCTGCACGGCGATCGACTTGGCGATGGAAAAGCGCATTGCCGCCATCGTCACGCCGCCCCTGCATAAGGAGGCGCTGAAGGCGGCGGGGGTGAGTTTACCCGGCCATACCGAAATTCTCGCGGCCCGGTCTGGCACCGATCATGTGGCGATGATGTTGGCGAACGATGAGTTGCGCGTGTTGCTGGTCTCGATCCACCTCAGCCTTTCAGACGCGATTAAGGCGGTGACGGTGGAGAACGAATGCCGCGCCATTCGCTTCGCCCATCAAGCCTGCCGCGCCTATGGGATCGATGCGCCGCGCGTGGCGGTGGCGGGGCTCAACCCGCACGCGGGCGAGGGCGGGCTTTTCGGGCGCGAAGATTTGGATGTGATTATGCCCGCCATCGCCCGAATGCGTGCCGAGGGCATCGACGCAAGCGGCCCCTGGCCGGGCGACACGATCTTCATGCGCGCCCGGCAAGGCGAATTCGATATCGTCGTTGCGCAATATCACGATCAAGGGCTGATTCCGGTGAAATATCTCGGTATCGACCATGGCGTGAATATCACCGTAGGCCTGCCGTTCGTGCGCACCTCGGTCGATCACGGCACCGCCTTCGATATTGCCGGGACGGGCAAGGCCGATGCCACCAGCCTACGCACGGCCCTAGCGCAGGCGGTGGCGATGACGCGGGGGATTTAAGATGCTTCGTTTATCCGCTCATGCTCAAACAGTCATCGAGGCACGTTGTATTGAGGAGGCCTGGATATCGGAAACCCTCGCGCATCCGGACTGGACCGAGTCCGATCCTAGAGATCGGGACATAATCCGTGCGTTCAAACGTATCGAGGGTTTTGGCGGGCGGATTCTAAGGGTTGCATATAAACCTGTTGGGTCTGATATATTGATCGTAACTGCATTTTTTGACCGAGGGGCGAGGCAATGAAAACTTCCTACGATCCTGCCGTTGACGCGCTCTACGTCCATTTTTCGGCGCACCCGCCGGTCGAGTCCGAAGAAATCGCGCCCGGCATTATGTTCGATTTCGATGCCGATAATCGCTTGGTCGGCATCGAAGTTCTGAACGCCAAGACGCGGGTGGCGACGGACACGCTCGGGGCCGCCGCCGAGTAAGCGCCTGAAGCTATTCCGCCAGCGCCTGCCGAATATAAATCTCCCGCAGTTTCGTCGCCACCGGCCCCGGTTTGCCCGTGCCGATGGGGGTGCCGTCCAAGGTTGCTACCGGGGCAACGAAGGTGGAAGCGCTGGTGAAAAACGCCTCCTGCGCGGCCTTTGCCTCGTCAACGGTGAAGGTGCGCTCGTCCAGCCGCAGGCCGGTTTCGGCGATCAGGGCGGTGATCGCGAGGCGGGTGATGCCGGGCAGGACCGTTTGGGTGAAGGGGCGCGTGACCAGCGCGCCATCCTGCGTCACGATAAACGCGGAGGAGGAGGCACCTTCGGTGACGACCCCGTCTTCCACCATCCAGGCCTCTTGTGCGCCCGCGCGGGCTGCGGCTTGTTTGGCGAGCACTTGGGGCAGCAGGGCCACAGACTTAATATCGCGCCGCGCCCAGCGCAGGTCCGGCACGGTAATCACTTTCGCACCATCGACGGCAAGTTTCGAGCCCAGCAGGTTTTTAACCTGGGTGAACATCACCACGGTCGGCGTCAGCCCCTCGGCATAGCTAAACTCGCGCTCGGCTGCCCCGCGCGTGACTTGGATGTAGACGACGCCTTCGGTGAGCCCGTTGCGCTCGATAAGGCCGTTTTGAAACGCCACCCATTCCGCCACGCTATAGGGGTTGGGAATATCGATTTCTTTTAGCGAGCGGTCCAGCCGGGCCAGATGCGCTGCGTTATCGATGGTGCGCCCGTTCAGGACGGCGCTGACCTCGTAAATGCCATCGGCGAATAAAAATCCCCGATCCATGATCGACAGCTTAGCATCGGCAAAATCGAGAAATTCGCCATTGAGCAGAACGATACGCGACATGAGCTATTTCCTTATGCAGCAGCGGTTCTGTCGGTGTCGGCGACAGTTCCGAGAAAGTCTTGAATGGCGGTAGCAAGCTGGTCTTCGGAGTGGGCGAGCGCGCCCGCAATCCGCTCCAACTCGGCGGTAGCGACGGAGGTTTGTTCGATCAGCGCGCCGATCTGGCCCATATCGGTGCGGATACCGCCCATGCGGTCTTCGGCAGAGCCTGCGGCCCGGGCGATTTGGCCGGTGGCGGCGTCTTGCTGGCGCACGGCGTCGGCGATCTGGTGGCTGACCGCGCCAATATCGGCCAGCACGCCTTCCATCTCCCGCGCCGCGTCCACCACCTGTTTCGTTGCGGTTTGAATGCCCTGAACCTGCTCGGCAATGCCGTTGGTGGCTTCGGCGGATTGGGTGGCCAAGGTTTTGACTTCGGAGGCAACCACGGCAAACCCGCGCCCGGCATCGCCCGCGCGCGCGGCTTCAATGGTGGCGTTGAGAGCCAGAAGGTTGGTCTGTTCGGCGATCTGGCGAATGAGGGTTACGGCGCTGCCGATTTGATCGGCGGCTTTCACCAGATCGGCGGTGCGGGTGCGCGACTGTTCACCGATTTGGCGAGAGCGGTTGACCACCTCAATGGAATGGTCAGCGCGCGCGGCAATCGTGGCGATCATCTGGGAAAGGGCACGGGCGGAGCCTGCGACGCTGGCGACATTCTCGCTGGCCTCGCTCGCTGCCCCTTCGACACTGCGGGCTTGGGCTTGCGAGTTGCCGACGCTGGCCCCGAGCGAGCCCGACATATCGCGCACTTGCCGCCCGCTCTTGCGGGTTTCGGCTAAGGCGCGGTCGATCTCGGTGCGGAAGCGGGCAATCGCGCTATCCATAATCTGGCGTCGCTCGGCCTCCCGGCGCTGAATTTCCTCGGCTTCGCGCAGGCGAATCCGGTCGGCCATGCCCAGGCGTAAATCTTCGAGCGCGCGGGCGAGCGTGCCGAGTTCGTCAACGCGCGACTGAAACCGCACGCGGGTATCAATCTCTTCCCGCGCAATCGCTTGGGTGGATTGAATGAGCAGCGGCACCGGGCGAAACTGGCGGCGGAAGCTGTAGAAGCCCACGAGCACGGCGGCGGCCAAGGTTCCGATCAGAATGATCAGTGCATTGCGGGTTAGTGTGCGTTCGGCTTGCAGCAGTTGGGCTTCCCGGCCAACGCTGACTAAAACGGCACCCAGCAGTTTCCCCGCCTGGCTCACAATAGGAATAATGCTGACGAAATGTCGTTCGCCCGCTAAATCCAAAAATCCAACGACACGCTCGCCTTTGGCAAGATCGGCGACTAGGGGATCGATCGGGGCTAGCTGAAAACCCGCGCGCGGCCGCTGGGAACTCGTCACGAGCGGTTGCAGTAGGCCGTCGTCTAATCGGCTGAACAACCAGATTTCCCCAAAAGCCCGCTGTGCGACCCCGGCCACCACATCGGACGGATCCAAACCGGTGATTAGCAAGGACGCTTCATCCCCAATAAGCTTATCGCTTTTGATCCGTTGGAGCATACCATTCGCCCCGGATTCGATCGCGACATAGGTATAGACATCCCTTAGGGCCGCAATGGCAACGCGGGAGCGGCTTTCGGCCTCATTCACCCGCTGATCGGCCATGACCTGCGATAGCATGATCCAACCGCCGAGCGAGCCGGTGAGGCTGGCAAGGGCGGTGATCATCATTAGCGTCGTCATCGACCGCGCAAGAAGGGACCGTCCGAGGAAGGAACCCGCTTTTATTTTCTTGGCAGGGGTGGTCATCGCGGAGGGTCCTTCTCGTCGGTAGCAGGCAAGCGGCTCCTGTTATGTTAGAGTCAGTGAGATAAAATTTTTGATAAGAAAAGCTGCGCCCGCTCGCTCTTGGCTTCGGTGAAGAAAGATGTGGTTTCGGCATCCTCTACCACTTCACCGCGATCCATGAAGACTACGCGGTGCGCCACTTTGCGGGCGAAGCCCATTTCATGGGTTACGACCATCATTGTCATGCCTTCGCGCGCTAGTTCTACCATCACATCGAGAACTTCATTGATCATTTCGGGGTCCAGCGCCGAGGTGGGCTCGTCGAACAGCATCGCAATCGGGTCCATCGCCAGGGCGCGGGCAATGGCAACGCGCTGCTGCTGGCCGCCGGAAAGCTGCCCTGGGAACTTATGGGCGTGCTGGGACAGGCCCACGCGCTCCAGCAGCATTTCGCCCTTCGCCATCGCCTCATCCCGCGAGCGCCCCAAGACTTTTTGCTGCGCAAGACAGAGGTTCTCGGTGATTTTCAGGTGGGGGAACAACTCGAAATGCTGGAAGACCATGCCCACGCGGGCGCGCAGTTTCGGTAAATCCGTGCCCGGCGCTTTTAGGCTAATGCCGTTCACCGTGATCTCGCCGCTCTCGAACGGCTCCAGCGCGTTCACGCATTTGATCAGCGTGGATTTGCCCGAGCCCGACGGGCCGCAAACCACCACCACTTCGCCCTTGGCGACCGTCAGGCTACAGTCTTTCAGCACTTGAAAGGCCGGGCCATAGAATTTGCTGACGTTGCTCAGCGTAATCATTGCACTCATAGGAAATCTCCTGAAGCGAAGGTCAGCGGATGATGGCAATGCGCCGCTGCAACCGCTTCACCAGGGTCGAAGCCGTGAAGGAAATAATGAAGTATCCGGCGGCGGCGAACAGATACATCTCCACTAAGCGCCCGTCGCGCTGCGCCACTTTCGAGGCCGCCCCGAGGAAATCCGGAATCGAGAGCACGTAAACCAAGGAAGTGTCTTGAAACAGCACGATGGTTTGCGTCAGCAGCACCGGGGCCATATTGCGAAAGGCTTGCGGCAGGATGACGTAGCTCATGACCTGCCGGTACGTCAGCCCCAAGGCGTAACCCGCCATCAACTGCCCACGGGAGATCGACTGAATCCCCGCCCGCATGATTTCGGAGAAGTAGGCCGCTTCGAACAGAGTGAAGGTGATCAGACTGGAGGCAAAGGCCCCCACCGCAATCGGCCGGTCGCTTTGCAACACCCATTGGCCGATATAGGGCACGAGGAAGTAGAACCAAAAGATCACCAGTACCAACGGCAGGGAGCGCATGGTGTTCACATAGCCGGCTGCGATTTTCGGCAGAACCGGCAGCGAACTAAGGCGCATCAGCGCGATCAAGGTGCCGAGCACGATGCCGCCAGCGGTGGCGAGCACGGTCAGGGTGAGGGTGAAGACCAACCCTTCTTTCAGCAAGTAGGGCAGGGCACGCCAAATAACGTTAAAATCGAAATCGCTAAACATGGCGCTATTTCCCCTGTCCGTAGCCGGGGATTTTCACCCAGCGTTCCAGCGTGCGCATCGCTGCCGTGACCAGCAGGTTCAGCAGCAGATAAATCACCGTGGCGGCGGTAAACGCCTCGAACACCTGGAAGGAGAATTCCTGAATAGCACGGGCGCGGGCGGTGAGTTCAATCAGCCCAATGGTGAGTGCGACCGAGGTATTCTTGATCGTGTTCAGCAGTTCCGAGGTGAGTGGCGGCAGAATGATGCGGAACGCCATCGGCAACAGCACATAGCGGTAGGTCTGGGCGGTGGTGAGTCCCAAAGCGAGCCCGGCCATGCTTTGTCCGCGCGGCAGGGCGATAATCCCGGCGCGCACTTGTTCTGCCACCCGAGCCGACATGAAAAAGCCGATGCCGACAACGGCGGTGAAAAACGAGGCGTTGGGGAGTTGCTTCAACCATAAGCCGATGGGGGCGGGAACCAGTTCCGGCAGCACGAAGTACCAGAGGAACAGTTGCACCAGCAGCGGGATATTGCGGAAGAGTTCCACATAGGCATTGCCGAAACCAACGGTCCAGCGGTTAGGCAGGGTGCGGATCACGCCGATGAAGCTGCCGAACAGCAGCGCCCACACCCAGGCGCAGGCCCCCGTGGTAATCGTCCATTTCAGGCCGACCAGCAGCATATCAAAATAAGTGCCAATGCCTTCCGGCGAGGGCTCTAAAAAGATGCCCCAGTTCCAAGTGTAATTCATGGTGGCCCGTCCTGTGATCACGCCTGCAAGGGGAGGGGGGGGAATCCCCCCTCCCCTCCGGCTCAAGCATCTCCCTAGGGGGAGGGCGGGAAAATGCTTACGAGCCGTAGGCGTCAGGATCGGCGCTATCGGTCGGCTTGGTAAAGGCCCCTTTCAGGCCGGGGGACATGGGGACATTCAGGTTGAGGCCCTTGGGCGGAATCGGCTGCTGGAACCATTTGGCATAGGTCGCGGCCCCAGCCGGGCTGGTGTAAAAATCAGCTGTCGCTTTATCGACCAGCTTTTTGAAATCCGGATCATCTTTGCGCAGCATGATTCCGTAAGGCTCGGGCTTGGAGAAAGCTTCGGCGCTCAGTTGATAGTCGGCAGGGGCCTTGGCGTTGGCAACCAGGCTTGCGAGCAGCACATCATCCATCACGAATGCGGCGGCGCGGTCGGTTTCGACCATCAGGAAGGCTTCGGCATGGTCTTTGGCGGCGAGCACATTGATGCCCAAACCGCGCGCCGTGTTCACATCGTTGAGCTGCTTAATGTTGGTCGTGCCGGAGGTGGAGACCACCGTCTTGCCCTTCAGATCCTCGATTTTCAGGAGCTTGGCGGTCTTCTTCGACACGAAAGCGCTGGCGGTGAGATAATGGGTATTGGCAAAGGCCACCTGCTTTTGCCGGTCGAGGTTATTGGTGGTCGAACCGCACTCCAGATCGACCGTACCATTGGCGATCAGCGGGATGCGGGTGGCGGAGGTGACGGGCGTGAACTTCACCTGCAGCGCGGGCAGCTTCAGGTGCAGCTTCACCGCATCGACGATCGCGGCACAAATATCCATCGCGTAGCCAATCGGCTTTTGCTGATCGTCGAGGTAGGAAAACGGAATGGAGGAATCGCGGTGGCCGACCGAAATCGCGCCGGTTTCCTTGATCTTCTTCAAGGTGCCGGTCAGGTCTTGGGCCTGGGCGGTGAACGCGAGCGCCGTGGTTGCCAGAATGGCAAAGCTGGTGCGCGTGATGGTGGAACGCATAGGCTGTTCTCCTCTCTCGTGTGATGTATCCCTGTTGGGAATGGGCTGCCGTTGGCCGGTCAGCGTTTGTCCGGTTTCTTTTTGATAGCGGGTTTTCGAACCGGATGAAGGTTTGCAGGTTCCGCCTGCTTCAGCCCCGACCAGAGGCGATGCACGGCGGCCCTACGATTGGTGCGGTCGCAGTAGGCGACGATACTGATATCCATGCCCCAGCCATCGCCGCCCAAGGGGGTGAGCGCGTCGGCGGCGGCAGGCGTAATCCCCGAATCGGGCAGCCAGGCAACGCCATGCCCGGCAATCGCCATTTCGCGCAGCACGTCGGCCATATCGCTTTCCATCACGCGCGTGCTGGCAAGCGGGGTGGGGGCTGCGTCGATGATGGCATCGACCAGCCGGGCGAAATAGATACCGCGCGAGTAGCGCAGCAGGGGCACCGGGCGGCGCGGGGTGCCGGGAAACTGAAGCTGACCGCTTGCCACCAGCGTTTTCGCCGCCCAGGGGCGCAGCCGGTCGGTTTCGATCTGCACTTTATCGAACCGTGCCATATCGAGAAACATCGGCTCCTGCGCGCCGTAGAAACAGATGGCGACATCGACTTCCCCGGCCACCAGCGCGGCCCCAAGATCGTGGATATTGCCCAGCATCAGGCTACACGTCAGCTTCTGGCCGTCCGTCCACTCGGCCCACCATGTTGGCAGCCGGGTTGTCGCCAGCGCATACGGAATGGCGATGCGGATATGGTCGGCCTTGGTCGCGCCGCCGCCGGAAATCTCCGCCCGCGCATCGGTAAGATTGCGGGCGATTTCGGTGGCGTAAGCGCGGAATTGCTCTCCTTCCGGGGTAAGGCGGGTGGGGTAGAAGCTGCGGTCGATCAAGGGTTTGCCAACCCAAGCTTCGAGCGCTTGCAGGCGGCGGCTAAAGGCCGCTTGCGAGGAATTGCGCTGTTCGGCGGCTTTCGTGAAATTGCCGGTTTCGGCCACCGCCAGAAAATCGTTCAGCCAGCGCAAATCCATAGCCGCCCCCTAGCCCCACAGCGCGGCAAGCGCGGGGGAAATCCGGCTACCGCTGAAGCTCAAGCCGGGGTCGCGGTCTTTTGCCAGTAACAGCGGCCCATCGAGATCGACATATTGGGCTTTCCCCGCCAGCAGCAGCGCCGGGGCCATAGCGAGGGAGGTGCCGACCATACAGCCGATCATCAGCTTCAAGCCGCGCGCGTCGGCGGCGTCGGCCATGGCGATTGCCTCGGTCAGCCCGCCGGTTTTATCGAGCTTTATGTTGATCGCCTGATAGCGGGTGGCGAGGGCATCAAGCGTTGAACGGTCATGCACGCTTTCATCGGCGCAGAGCAGAATGCCGGCATCCAGCCCGGTCAGGGCGTCGTCCTTGCCTGCGGGTAGCGGCTGTTCGATCAGTTCTACCCCCGCCGCGCGGCAGGCGGCTAGACAAGGTTCGAGCAGATCATCGGTCCAGGCTTCGTTGGCATCGACGATCAAGCTGCTGTCGGGCGCACCTTCCCGCACAGCGGCAATCCGCTCGGGATCGCCTGCACCGCCCAGTTTCACTTTCAGCAAGGGCCGGTGCGCGGCTTTTTGCGCGGCCTCCCGCATGCTGTCGGGTGTGCCGAGGCTGAGCGTATAGGCGGTCACGGCATCGGCGGGGGCCGATAGGCCCGCAAGCTGCCAAACAGGAATGTTGGCTTGTTTCGCTTCCAGGTCCCACAGGGCGCAGTCCAACGCATTGCGGGCCGCGCCGGGCTTGAGCCGGTCGAGAAGCCCTAACCGGGCTTGGCGTGCCGAGGGTTGCGAGGCGAGCCACGCCGCTTGCGCTTCGATCAGGGCGACGACGCCCTCAACACTCTCGCCATAGCGCGGGTAGGGCACGCATTCGCCCCGGCCCGTCGCGCCGTTGAGGTGAAGGGTTGCCACCACCACGCGCGCTTCGGTTCGGCTACCGCGCGAAATGGTGAAGCTGCCCGCAATCGGCCAACTTTCGGCGGCAACGCTGAGGGAAATTCCCATACTCACGCTCCAACCTTTTGCGCTGCGGGAAACTCTTGCAGCAACCGGTCCACGAGGGTTGAAACGCCAAAGCGGATGGGGTCGGTCGCGGGCAGGCCGTGGGCGGCGGAAAGCTCCGCCAGCAGCGCACGGGCGGCGGCTTCCTCCAGCGCCTGGGTGTTCACCGAAATACCCGTGGCGCGAATATTGGGATTGGTCAGACGCCCGCAGCGGATAGTGAGGTCGATCACCTCGGCAATGCTCGGCAACGGGGTTTTCACGCCGCGTAAACTGGTGCGGGTCGGCTCGTGGCAAACGATGAACGCATCCGGCTGCGCGCCGTGCAACAGCCCGAGCGAAACCCCCGCGAAGGAGGGGTGGAAGAGCGAGCCCTGACCTTCGATCAAATCCCAATGGTCTGGGGCGGCATCGGGGGAGAGCCATTCAACCGCGCCCGAGATGAAATCGGCAACGACGGCATCGATGGCAACGCCGCGCCCGGAGATGAACACGCCGGTTTGCCCGGTGGCGCAGAAATCCGCCGCAAGGCCGCGCGCCCGCATGGCTTTTTCAAGCGCCAACACCGTATATTTCTTACCCACGGAACAGTCGGTGCCGACCGTCAGCAGACGCATCCCCGCGCGCTTATGGCCTTTGCCGGTGGCGAAACTTTGATCGGTATGGCGCACATCGAACAGCGTCCGGCCCGTGCGGGCGGCGGCCTCGGCAATGGCGGGTTTCGAGCCCAGCTTGGTGTGCAGCCCGCTCGCCACATCCAGCCCGCCATCGAGCGCGGCAACGATCACATCGGTCCAATGATCCGGCAGAACGCCGCCCGCATTGGCAACGCCAACGATGAGGGTTTTAACGCCCTGGGCTGCCGCGTCGGCAATCGTGAGGTCGGGCAGGCGCAAATCGGCCTTGCAGCCCGGCAGGCGGATTTGCCCCACGCACCATTCCGGCCGCCAATCGACGATGCCCTGTGCGGTTTTCGCCGCCAGTTGATCCGGCACATCGCCGAGGAACATCAGATAGGGAGGTATAATCTGCATGGTGCTTCTGCCTGCTTTTGCTTGTCCCCGCAAGGTGCTGAAACCACCCTGCCGCCTGCCCATGATGGGCGGAAATGCCCCGGCCGCGCGAATGCAAGTTTCACATCAAAGCGGCCCGATTTGCAGAGCTTGGCAGGGTTAGCGCAGAGAGGCGATGCAGATTTTGCATCGCCCTGCGCGCGTCTCTTCGCTTTGCGCGGCTCCTCCCGCCTGCTACGCCTAAGCCGCGACGGTGGGAGGAGTCTCGGACATGCGCGGTTGGGCCTTGGCAGCCAGCGATCTGCACTATGGATACAGCGCGCGGTCCGTGATCGATGGGCTGAGCTTGCGCGTTACCACAGGGGCGCGTCACGCGCTGATCGGCCCCAATGGCGCGGGTAAAACCACGCTTATTCACCTGCTCACGGGTTTTCATATCCCGCAAAAAGGCCGCCTGCGGCTCTTGGGGGAGGACATAACCCATCTGCCGCCCGAAGCGCGGGTGAAGCGCGGCTTGGGCCGGAGTTTTCAGATCAATCAGCTTTTTCCCAACCTTACGCCGCGCACTTCCTTGCGATTGGCGCTCGCCGAGCGCGACGGGAAATCCGGTGGCTGGTGGAAGCCGCTTGCGGGCGACGCGGCGCGCGATGGGGAGGCGGGGGCGCTCTTGGAGCAGATTGGCCTTGCCAGCGTTGCCGATATCGAAACCCGGCGCTTACCCTACGGCCAGCAGCGCTTGCTCGAAATCGCCTTGGCGCTCGCGCTCAAGCCAAAAGTGCTGCTGCTAGATGAACCTGCGGCGGGCGTGCCGCGCGACGAAAGCGCCGCCCTAATCGATCATCTGCTGGCGCTGCCCGCGTCGGTAACGCTGCTGCTGATCGATCACGATATGGATCTGGTGTTTCGCTTCGCCGAGCGGATTTCGGTTCTGGTGGCGGGGAGGATTCTTGTGGAAGGATCGCCCGCCGAAATTGCCACGAACGCGGAGGTGCGCCGCGTTTATTTAGGAGAGGATTCCCATGTCTGAACCTTTGGTTCACTGCCTCGGCGAGGCGATGCTCGAGCTTTCCGCCCCGCGCCTCGGCCCGGCCACGCTCAGCTTTGGGGGGGACACGCTCAATACTGCCGTCTATCTCGCGCGCTTAGGCGTGCGCACCGGTTATGCCA
>NZ_JBILQX010000208.1:0-5565 GCF_044372965.1 Elstera sp.
GGGATTGAGTTGCGCCAGCGCGAGGGTAAGCGCCCGTTCGGCCATTCTAACCATCCTCCAGATACAAAAGCGTTGCGAGGCCGAAGAGGCAGCCAATCGCCGCCGGGGTCCAGGCCGCCAGTTCCACGGGGATGCTGGCGGATTTGCCTAAGGCCTGCACGAGATCGTTCATTAAGTAAAAGCCGAAGCCGATAATCACACCCAGGCCGATCCGCGCCCCCACGCCGCCGCGCCGCGCCGGGCGCAGGGAGAAGGTGGCGGCGATCAACACCATCGCCCCCAGCAAGATCGGCACGGCCAATTGACTGTGCAGATACAGCCGGTGGCGCGTTGCCGAAAAGCCCGCGTTCTCCAGCACCGAAATGAAATCCGGCAAAGCCCAGAAGGACATGGTTTCGGGCCGGGCGAAGCTTTCTTGAATCCGGTCGGGGGTCAGGTCGGTGGGCAACACCAGCCGCCCAATGGGCTTCGAGGGCTGGCCGTTCGGCGCTTCGAAGGCGGGTTCGACGATCCACGCCCCGTCGCTCAAGGTGGCCGTGGCCGAATCGACGCGCGACAGGAAGCGGCCTTGCGGGTCGTAGCGCAGGATCATCACCCCGCCCAGGCTGCGCAAATCGCGGCTGACCTGATCGGCGTGGATTATCGCAGTCGCGCCCTCGGCCCCCGCCTGCCGCAGCCACAGCCCGGCGGGGGAGACGATCATCTGCTCCACCTGGCCGCGCAGCAGACGACCTTCCAGCACCTCGTACCGGGCGAAGGTCACGGCGGCGAGTTGGTTCAAGAGCGCGACCTTAACAATCCCAAGCCCGACGGCGACGACCAGCGCCGGGGCGAGGAACTGCCACACGCTAATTCCGGCGGCGCGGGCGACGATCAACTCATTGCTGCGGGTCAAGCGCCAGAAGGCCATGATCGCGCCGAACAGAACGGCGAAAGGCATCAAGGTTTGCGCCGTCTGCGGCAACTTGAGCAAGGCGAGATGCAGAACGGTCGCCAGCCCCACATCAGGTTTAGAGGCGGCGCGGCGCAACAGCTCGACAACATCGGCGATGAAGATCACCGCCGCGAGGCCAAGAAAGAAGCTTAGCAGCCATACGCCGAAATGCCGGGCGATATAGCCGCAAAATAGCGGCGAGATGAGCATTAGCGGGCCTCCGGCTGCGGGAACAGCAGCGCGGGCCGCGTAATCAGTACACCGGCCGTGAGAATGATCAAGGCGGGGAGAAGATAGAGAAGAATCACCGCGCCGCTCATGCGGCTCGCCACGGTCGAGAGCGCGAAAAAGCCGGCTTGGGTGAGGGCGGCGAGCAAGACGGCCATGAAAATCCGCCGGGTCTGGCCGCGCCGGTTGAAATCGCCCGACAGCAGCGCGCCGAAAGCAATCGCCAAAAACGCCGGGATCATCAAGGGGGCGGCTAAACGCTGGTGGGCTTCGATGAAGAGGCCGCGCCGGGTGCGTTCATCCAGCCCGTCTTCCGGCCACAGCAGTTCATCAAGATAGCGTTCGGTGCCCTCGCGCTGGCGGGGGCCGACTTGGCCGGTCACGCGGTCGATATCCACCGTGTAGCGGTCGAAAAACAAAAAGCTGACGCGCCCGGTTTCCCGATCCAACTCCTGCCGGTTGCCGCTCACCATAATCAGGCGCGGCCCGTCCGGGCTTTGCACGATGGTGCCGCGGTCGGCGATATAGGTGGCGGGGCGCAGGGGATTGCGGCCGTCGTGGACCATGATGCCGAACAGATCGCCTTGGGTGCCTTGCTCGCGCACAAACAGGGTCAGCTTTTCATCAAGCTGGGTGAACACCCCCTCTTGCAGCAACACGGCGGCGAAATTGCTGCGCAAGCTCGCCTGCATATCCTTAAAGGCGCGGTAGGAGGCGGGGAGACCGTAGAGGGTGAGGCCGTAGCCGATAACCAGCGCCATCCCCATCACAATCACCGCCGGGCGCATCAACTGGCTTGGCCCCAGGCCAACGGCGCGCATCGCCAGCAACTCGCTGTCGGACTGCAGACCATTGTAAGTGAACAGCACGGCGGCGAACAAGGCGATTGGCAGAATCACCGTGAGGAAATTCGGCAGAACCAGGGCCGAAATGCTGATGAAGGTGGAGATCGGCAGGCCGCGATTGACGGTTAGATCGATGAAGCGCAGCGATTGGCTGAGCCAGATCGCTGCCGTCAGCACCAGCAGCACGGCGAGCGTGGCAACGATCACCTGCCGCGCGATATAGCGGTCGAAGCGGGAAAACATGGGGCGCACTATAGGCAGGCGCGGCAAACCCCGCTAGTCCCCCCTTGCAGCACGGGCGTGTGCGTCGTACATCCCCGCTATGAGCCCATTTGGGGCGAGGAGGAATAATGGACCAATCGGCACGGATTCTTGTGGCGGGCGCGCGCGGCCTCGTAGGCGGGGCGATTGTGCGGCAGCTACGCACCAAGGGATTTACGAACCTGCTGACGCCGGGCCGGGCCGAGGTCGATCTGACTGACCGGGCTGCACTCGACGCCTATCTTGCCGCCCATAAGCCGCAGTTTGTGTTTGATGCCGCCGCCAAAGTGGGCGGAATTCAGGCCAATAATCAGTTTCCCGGCGATTTTATCCGCGAGAATCTGTTGATCCAGACGAATTTGATCGATGCCTCCTATCGGGCGGGCGTCGAAAAATTCGTTTTCCTCGGCTCCTCCTGCATTTATCCGAAGTTCGCGCCGCAGCCGATGAAGGAAGAGCATTTGCTCACCGGCATTCTGGAGCCAACCAATTCAGCCTATGCGGTCGCCAAGATCGCCGGAATCGAAATGATTAACGCCTATCGCCGTCAGTTCGGTTTCAAGGGCATTTCCCTGATGCCGACCAACCTTTATGGGCCGGGCGATAATTACGATCTCAACAATAGCCACGTGCTGCCCGCGCTGATCCGCAAATTCCACGAAGCCAAGCTGGCGGGCGCGCCGGAAGTCGTCGTGTGGGGTACGGGCACGCCGCGCCGCGAGTTTCTGCATTGCGATGATCTCGCCGATGCCGCGATTTTCCTGATGCAGACTTACGATAGCTCCGAGATCATCAATGTCGGGGTCGGTGATGATATTCCGATTGGCGAGTTGGCCTTGCTGGTGAAGGACATCGTGGGGTTCCAGGGCAAACTGGTGCAGGACACGAGCAAGCCCGACGGCACGCCGCGCAAGCTGCTCGACGTGTCGCGCCTCACGAGCCTCGGCTGGAAGCCGTCCCTGTCCTTGCGCGACGGGATCACGCAAACTTACGCCGCCTATCAAGCCACGCTCGCGGCGGCGGCATGAGGGTTGCCGCCGTGCTGGCGCTCTATCGGGGAATCGGTTGGGGGTTGAAGCCGCTGTTGCCGGTTTTCCTCGGGCGGCGGCTGAAGCGCGGTAAGGAGCATCCACACCGGTGGCGCGAGCGCTTAGGCGTGCCGGGGCTGCCGCGCCCGAATGGTCCTCTGGTCTGGCTGCATGGGGCGAGCGTTGGCGAATCGCTGGCATTGCTTCCCCTGGTGGCGGCCCTGCGCGCGGCGCGTCCCGATCTGGTCTTGCTCGTGACCACGGGAACTGTGACCTCGGCGGCGCTGATGGGCGAGCGCTTGCCGCCGGGCGTGCTGCATCAGTTCATTCCCATCGATGCACCTTGGGCGGTGGATCGGTTCCTTGCCCATTGGCAGCCCGATCTGGTGCTCTGGACCGAGTCTGACCTGTGGCCAACGATTCTGACGCGGCTGAAAGCGCGCGGCACCCCCGCCGTGTTGCTGAACGGGCGTCTATCGGATCGCTCCTTTCAACGCTGGCAACTGGCGAAACCGATCATTCGGCACTTGCTCGGGTGTTTCTCCGACGTTCTGGCGCGGGGGGAGGAAGATGCCGCGCGGTTTCGTGCCTTAGGGGCGGTACGGGTGCAGGCGGTGGGTAATCTGAAACTTGCAGCCGACCCCTTGCCGGTCGATGGGTTAGCTTTGGCTGAGGCGCGCGCGCTCCTTGGCGACCGCCCCATCGTCGTCGCGGCCAGCACCCATCCGGGGGAGGAGGGGCTGATTGCCGAGGCGCACCGCGCGCTGCTTGCCGATTTCCCTGACCTGCTGACGATCATTGCGCCGCGCCATCCCAATCGCGGGCCGGAGCTTGCCGCCGATTTGGCCGCGCCCTGCCGCTCCCAAGGCGCAGGGATTCCCCGTGGCGGGCTCTATATCGCCGATACCATGGGCGAGCTTGGTCTCTGGTATCGCCTCGCCCGCGTCGCCGTGATCGGCGGCAGCTTTATCCCCCACGGCGGGCAAAACCCGACCGAAGCCGCTCGCCTCGGCGTGCCCGTTCTGTTCGGCCCCCATATGGAGAATTTCCGCGACGAGAGCGAGGGGCTGCTTGCGGAAGGCCGGGCGCAGCAGGTTTCCGAAGAAGCTTTGGCGGCAACGCTCACCCGCTTACTCCGCACCCAGGTGCCGCCGCGCGGGGCGGAAATCTCGGAAAGTAACGCCCTCACGGCGACCTTGGCGGTTCTGCTTCCGAGGCTGCCGGAGAAGGCCTAACTCTCATACTCCATCAAACTATAGCTCGGCACGCCCAGCGCGGCTAAACGTTCGCGCCCGTGGAGAAAGCTGAGTTCGATCAAATAGGCCGTCGCCGCCACCTCGCCACCCACTTTGCGGATGAGTTCGATGGTCGCCGCCATGGTGCCGCCGGTGGCGAGCAGATCGTCGAGCACCACGACGCGCTGACCGGGTTGAAGCGCATCTTCCTGAATTTCGATCGTGTCCTCGCCATATTCCAGCGCATAGCTGTGGCGGATGGTCGGCCCCGGCAGTTTGCCTTTTTTGCGCACCATCACAAAGCCGATACCAAGTTCCAGCGCCAAGGGCGCCGCGACCAGAAAGCCGCGCGATTCGATGCCCACCAGCAGATCCGGCTTGAGCGGCGCGACGATGGCATGGAGCCGCTTTACCGCCTCTTTCCACGCCTCGGCATGGGCGAGGAGTGTGGAAATATCGTAAAAAAGAATGCCCGGTTTCGGGAAATCCGGCACATGCCGGATATGGTCTTTCAAGTTCACGTCGGCACCCTCCTGATCAACGATGACCTTGAGATGAACACTAGCCGGGCCGCGCTGGCAAGGTTAAGGTCGTCGCACTCTTTTTCGTTGCTCTGATGATAATGCGGTGCCGAGTGCCATGACGATTCAAACGCTTTCACTCGTGTCCGGCGCGCTTGCGCTCGACCTTGCGCCCCAGTTGGGCGGCTCGATTGTAAAGTTCCAGCAGGGCGAGACGGCGCTATTCCGCCCGCTCGACCCGAACGGCCCACACGAGGCGCGGCTTAGCAGTTGTTATCCGCTGGTGCCCTTTTCTAACCGTATCAAGGAAGGGCGCTTTCGCTATGGCGGCGTGCGCTATCAGGCCGGGCCGACCGGGGCGGATCAGCCGCACGCGATCCATGGCGACGGCTTGCGCCACCCGTGGGAGGTCGTAACGGCGGGGCCGAAAGCGGCCACCCTCGTGTACCAGCATAATGGGGCCGAGGGCTGGCCCTTCACCTACCGCGCCGTTCAGCATTTCGAGCTAACCGA
>NZ_JBILQX010000209.1:0-5452 GCF_044372965.1 Elstera sp.
CTGCGCGGGCGCGAGGTGGAGCGGCTTAAGCCCCGCCTGAAGAGCCGTGGCAAACGTTCGGGCCAAATGGTTCACCAAAAAGCCGGCCGATTCTTCCCTCTTAATTTGCATAGCAAGCAATCCTTTTTGCCGTGCCAATTCCAATTGAATAGCACGCTATGTAAATATAATGTCATCGGCATGGTTCTTATCGAAAGGAGTAACCCAATGCGATGGAAATTTCTCACGCTGCTCTGCGCGCTGATGATCGGGTCCAGTACCCCAATGGCGCAAGCTGAGGGGCTTATTCTATCCGATGTACAGGCGTCGGATGGCACGCGCTTCGCCGAGCAACTGCGTGCGGACGTGACCGGGCCAGTCGTCCTGATTAATATTTTTCAGGTTCCGAAAGCCGAAGCCGGCGAGTTTTATCAGCGCTGGACCAACGCATCGGACATCCTACGAGGCCAACAGGGCTTTATTTCCACCAGCCTTCACAAAGGTGTTGGCGGGTCGGAGCTTTGGTTGAACAGGGCTGAATGGCAAAGTACGAGCGATTTTGCCAAAGCAATGACAAACATCGATTTCCTAGCGGTTGCCCAAACCATGCGTCAACCAGGGTTCCGGCGGCTCTACACTGCTCAACCGAGTTTAGGCCCCCTCAGCACACCCTAGCTGGAGAGGCAGTTTAAGCGGCGTCGTTATCGCGCGTCGTGAGCAGCAGCGTGCTTGCCTCTTCGTCCTTTTTCTCCATGACGGCGGCTAAGCGGCGGCACATGCCTTCAAGGCGCGCACCCGCTTCCATCGACAGAATATCATGGTGAATATCGCCCTCGATCCGCGCCGTCCGGCTGAGAATCACTTCGCGCGCTCGGATCGAGCCGACGATGGTTCCCGAAACCCGAACCGTATCGGCTGAAATATTACCGCGCACATGGGCGCTTTCGCCAATTGTAAGAACTTGCGCCTCAATGTCCCCGTGCACCGTGCCATCCAAATGCACTTCGCCCGACGAGGCTAAATTACCCGTCACCACCATGTCGGGGGAGAGGATAGACGGAACGCCCGCCTCAACCTTATGGGAAGTTTGGGAATCGCGGCGGCTATTTGACTTTGAAAACATAGCTAGCGGCCCTCATAAAATTTGCTGGGTCCAGGGGGCGGCCATTCACGACCACCTCGTAATGGAGATGTATACCCGAAGCCCGGCCCGACCTGCCCATAAGTCCCAGAACGGTCGCCCGATCTACCTCTTGGCCATCGGTCACGCTAAGTTCATCCATATGCGCATAGCGCGTGCGGATGGAAAAACCATGATCCACTTCCACCAAGCGGCCATATTGCGGATGCCAGCCAGCAAAAACAACCCTTCCCGGCGCGCCCGGACGAATGGGGGTGCGCAAAGGTGCCTGCAGATCCAAGCCTTCGTGCAAAGCCGCGCGGCCATTGAACGGGTCCTTGCGGTAGCCAAAGCCCGACATAACCGCGAAATCGTTACGCACCGGCACACTCAAGGGCAATGAACTGAGCAGCGGGCGCAAAACCTCTAGGCGCTCAATGGAATTACCAAGTTGATCGGTCTTGCCGCGCACTTCCGGGGCTAGTTCCTTCACCTGATCCGACCAAGGAATGAACGGCCCGCCGCGCGCGCCCTTGCCATCCCGGCCGGTCATGAGGGGGGAAAGACGCTTGGGATCGACCCCCGCCGCCGTAAACACCGCCTCGACCCGTTGCAGCGTGCCCTGGGTGCGTTCCTGGAGCTTGGCCAGCGCTTGTTGCTGCTGCTGGGTGAGCGTGGCCATCTTCGCTTCGATCTGGGACGCTTTTTCGACCGCAGCATCCCGATCCGCAACCGCCTGGCGCCGCCCGGCCTGGGCTTGGTCGACAACTTGCTGCTTTTGCGTTAGGATTTTTTCAAGCTCAACGGCACGGTTCTGGGCCGAGGACAGCTCCCCTTCCAACCGCGCAATATTTCGGTCGATCGATGCGCGGGCTGCTGCTGCGCGGCGACGCTCATCGTCGGTTGACACAATCCGCGTGCGCATCACCGTCACATCGGTTTGCAGCAGATCGTTGCGCTCGGAAAGGTTGGTCAGTTCGCTTTCGAGGCCATGCAATTGTTTGCGTAACGCTTCTTCAGCGCTGGCATAGCGCTCGCGTTCGGTTTCCGAGTCTTCCAGACGATCATGGATGGAAGCCAGATCGTTGCGCAGGCCCTCGTTTTGTTCAATTAACGTTAAAAGATAGGTCCGGTAATAATTTAAGTCCTTTGTAATGGACATAAATTTTTCGTGCTGACTCGATACTTCTTCAATTAACTCATGATAAGCGAGGCGTGTGCGCTCTATTTCACCGTTCTTTTTATCAACTTTGTATGTTTGGTAGGTATAGCCCGCCGTTCCGGCGACTATCCAGGCCACACCAATAAGCCCCACGGCGGCAATCGAGGCTTGAAGACGGGTTGTGAGGGTCAGCGCCCGAACCGCCGATCCTTCCCGAATGACGATTTGCCGTACCGGGAACCATGTCGCCAGGTTTGCGCGGAAACGCTGCCCCAAGCTTAGCCGAGTGTCATTCTTCCGATTCAAACGCTCTTCCCTCGATCTGGCGACCGGGCCCAAGGGCCATTCGGTATAATCCGCCGGTACAGCACCCGATTGGTCGGATGGATTGGAAAGCCCCTCTAGCGCGCGTCAATTGCATTTGTCGTAAGTTCGAGACAAAGCTCTGTTAGACTCGGCACGCCGTCCTTCGTACTTGATGCGACTGTCTGCAAGCAACAATTTTGGTTGAGGTCGTGACGAATTTTTTCGATTTTTCGGCTATTTAGGGGCTTGACGTAGGGCCGTATCACAGCTTCACACGATTTTCTGATGTGATACACTCATGTATGATTTCAAGATATTGAAAAATAATATATTTTTTCGACTTAGTTAGAAGAAAGAGTCACTTTCTATACTCGAATTTTTCGAACGGCTTTCTATACTGGGGGCCGCTGGATAAGATGGAGGGGCAATGCTCTCGCGTAAATTTGATCGGGCGGATTTTGACGCGCGCGCCCTCAGGGCCGATTTTGAGGAGCTTGGCACCCGCCTTAGTACGGAAGCCAGCGACCTGCGCCGTCGGCTGCATGAAATCTACTACCCCGGTTTTGGGCCGGTCGAGGGTGTCCTGAAGCGGCACGTTCTGCGGCAGTTCAAAGCCTGGGAAGATTACTTCCGCAGCCATGCGACGCAATTGTTTACCCATGCGCGCGAGGTGGAGGAAAAACTCATCTATTCGCTCAGCCTGGAAGGGCGCGCCGATCTTAAAATAATTTTGGAAACGGTGCGCGACCGGCGCGCAACGACCGATCTTTTGTTCCGCGCGCTCGCGGCCAAAATGCGCCAGGCATCAAGCGCCGTGTCGCTTGATGCCGAACCGATTTACGATTTTTGTCAGGTTCTGGAACAGTTGGGGCTCTATTTTCGCTTCAGCGCCGTCGGCCTGTATCAACCCGATGCGGTGAAAGCCGCCCTTGGGCGCGATCCCCGTTTTCTCGACTTGGATTGGGACGTTCTGCGCCGCTGGGCGGAAGCACTTCCCGATCAGATGCGCCCAAATCGTCCCGCCGATACGGGCCTTTTGCGCGCAACCCCGCCCGCGCCAGAGCCGGAGCGCGCGCCGCTTACAGCACAGTCCCCTGCACCGGTCAATGCTGAAATCGAGGCGGATGACGAAACAGATCCGCTGCCCGCCCTGCCCGCTCCCGGCGGCGAGCGCCGCGAGCGTCGGCGGAGCCGCTAAGGATGCTGAAGCTCCCCAAGACGCCAACCGCGCTGCTGTCACCGCGCGGCATTCTAACCCACCTCGCAGGGGTCAGTTCCAACGTCCGGGCGGCGATTTTCTTTGCCTATTGGCTGTTTTTGGCGGGGATGGGGCTGCTGAGCGGCCAAGGGGTTTTCGGCAGCCTCTTTGTTGCTCTGCTGGCGCTCGTCGTGCTGATCGGCCTCGTCGTCGTTCAGCGGTGGAGCGAGATGATGCTCCCGACCAGCACGGGCGGGCGGCTTGCGCTCCACAGCGTTACCGCACTCACCCTTGTTGTCGGCTGGTTTGTGCTGTTCGTGCCGATCTTGATGCTGATGGCGCTGCTGCTCTGGGGGCTCTTCGCGCTGCCGCTTTGGTTGATGCGCTAGCTTAAACGCGCTTCGGGTTCGTTGCGGAGCCCGATTGGGCGGCAAGGCGCGCCGCCTCCTTGGCAAGCCGCTTTTCGCGCCGCTCCGGGGCCGAGATCACAAACCACGCAAAGCTAACGAACATCAGCAACATGCCAAGGGTAATGTATAGGGCGTAATCGCCCAGCACATCTTTAAAGGCCGCCCCGAACAGATAGCCGGTTCCAGCAAAGCTTATGGCCCAAACGCCGGCGGCAATAAAATTCAGCACGCTAAAGCGGGCCCAACTGACTTCGCTCATGCCAATTGCGAAGGAACTTACATTCCGCACACCGTAAATAAACCGGAAAGACAGAATGAAGCCGGTATTATAGCGGTGCAGCAAATCCATCGCCCGGTCTACCCGCGGCTGCCACTTGGGAAAGCGGCGCACCAAACGGTGGCCATAGCGCCGCCCCAGGAAAAAATATACCTGGTCGCCGCAGAAGCTGCCCAGCCACGCGCAGGCGATCAGCATCGGCAATGAAAGTAAGCCAAGATGCGCGGCATACCCCGCGAATATGACGAAGGTTTCCCCTTCGACCGCCGTCCACAAGAAGGTGATGACATAAAAAATCTCACCATTCGCCAGAATTTTTGCCAGAATTTCTTCCACGCTCGCCCCGTCCCCGCTTTTCGCTCGCTGGTCCTGATGCTCGCCCTAATTCTTCAGGGAACCGAGACTCACGGCCCAGAGTGTCACCGCCCTAGTGTAAAGATTAGGTTAAGACTGCGTTATACAGTCCCGCCTATTTTTCCCTTAGGATATGACACAGCCGGTCCGTACCTGGCTACCTGTTATCTGTGCGATACGGGGCCAGATCGAGACTGCGCGAATGGAACGCCGCCAAGGATGCTCGGTGCCCAACGCTCAGAATGCTCACCGAAGGATCAGCGCAAAGCGCCTGATACACCAAGGTTTCGGCCGCCTCATCAAGGGCACTGGTGGCCTCGTCCAGAAACAGCCAGCGGGGGCGGTGCAAGAGCGCGCGGGCGATGGCAACGCGCTGCTGTTCCCCACCCGAGAGTATTTGGGACCAGAGGGCGACATCATCAAGGCGCGGGCGCAAATGGGTGAGGGCAAGTTGCTCTAGCACGGCGATCAGACGGGCCTCGTCGACCGTTTCCGGGGCCGCCGGATAGGTCAGGGCCGCCCGCAGGCTGCCGAGCGGCAGATAGGGGCGTTGCGGCAGGAAAAGGCAATCCGCCGCTGCGGGCATGTGAATGCGGCCTTCCGCATAGGGCCAAATCCGCGCCAGCGCCCGCAGCAATGTGCTCTT
>NZ_JBILQX010000210.1:0-5447 GCF_044372965.1 Elstera sp.
AGGTGTCGGTGCGCTGCACCCAATTGACGAGACGCCCGAGGCTGGGCGTTGCGATTTCAACCTGGTCGCCGAGTTCATGGGTAAACCCTTGTCCCGGCGCGCGGCGGTCTTTGGTCGGGGCGAACAAAGTGCCGCAGAAGAGTACGGCCCCGTCGGGATATTGATGGTGGGCGTTCAGCAGTTGCCCCGCCAGACTTTCCGGCGGGCGGCTGATGGCCTCCATCCGGCTTTCGCCTTCCATCACAAACCCGTCGTCGCCTGTAACGCGCAGAGTCAGGTGCAGCGTCTTGACCGTCTCCAGCGAGAAAGCCCCGTCGAACAGCCGAATGAACGGCCCTAACGCGCAGGAGGCATTATTATCCTTGGCCTTGCCGAGCAGCAGCGCCGAACGCCCCTCTACATCGCGCAGGTTAACGTCGTTCCCCAAGGTCGCGCCGATAATCTGCCCGCCGGACGTTAGAACCAGCACAACTTCGGGCTCCGGGTTGTTCCAGTTGGAAATCGGGTGAATACCAACCCGCGCACCGCAGCCCACCGCCGCCATTGGCTGCGCCTTCGTGAAAATCTCGGCGTCCGGGCCGATACCGACCTCAAGATACTGCGACCATAGTCCCAAATCTTGCAGCGCCGCCTTCACCGCCGCCGCGCGTTCGGACCCGGCGACCAGCCCGCGCAAATTATCGCCCAGGATCGGGGCGAGCCGAACGCGGATTTCCTGCGCGCGGGCGGGGTCGCCCTTGGCCTGCTCTTCGATGACCCGTTCCAGCATGCTGTCGGCAAAGGTTACGCCCGCCGCCTTCACCGCCTGTAAATCGACGGGCGCGAGCAATTGCCCCGCCGCTCCCGCGAGATAATCGTCGAGGTTGCCAAGATCGGGAAAATCCACCCGGTCCCGCAAGACCGCTGGAAGATCGGGAAGCTCCAGCAAGCCCGAAACCGTCGGTGCCAGCGCGGACACATCCAGCAACCGCCCACCGCGCACCAGCACGGGGCACGGCCCAGCCTCGGCCAGCGACCAAACCCGCCCGATCAGCAAGGCACGCTCGGCATCCTCGGGCAGAATTTCAGCAGCGGTGAGCGACATGGGATTTCCTCCAAAACCGGCGCTGGCACCACCTGCGACGGCGGCCTAACGCTTCCTTAATTTGTCGGACAATATAGCTGATTTGGCGCGCTAAACGCAAACGGCCCGATCTGCTGCCAGATCGGGCCGTGGCTTTTAAGATCGTGTCTGAAGGTTACGGTTGGCGCACGCGGCCTTCCAATTTCGCCTGAACCGGGGAGTTCTTGGCGATATAGGCGGCAACGCTATCTTCCAAATTCGGGCCAAAGTCATAGGCATCGACGGCATTGGTCTTGAAGACTGTGTAGCCATCGCCGCCCCGACGCATGAAGTCGTTGGTGGCAACGTTATAAACCGCGTTCGGGTCAAGCGGCTGGAAGCTGCCGTTACGCTTCACCTCGACCGAAACAATGCGGCTGCCCGCAGGTTTTTTCGGGTCCCAGCTATAGCGCAGGTTGGAGGAGACCTGCGGGAAGCGGCCTTGGTTTTCTTCAACCTTCGACACGCCGTTCTCCAGCGCCGCTACCACGTCCGAGCCCTTCAGCTTCATCGTAGCGATAGTGTTCTGGAACGGCAGCACGGTGAGGACATGGCCAAGCGTTACCGGGCCTTCACCGATGGAGGCGCGCACGCCACCGCCGTTTTGAATGGCAAACTCGGTGCCTTTTGAGGCGGTGGACCAGACCAGCGCATCGGCCACCAGATTGCCCATCAGGCATTCGCCCTTACGGCAGGTGCTGGCATCGAGCGCAACGCCGGAGGTGCCAACCGGCTTATTCTTCATCTCCGTAATCGGCGCGTCGAACTTATTAATTTCGCTGCGAATGGCTTTATCTTCGGCAACCGAAGCATCAAGCAAAATCGGCTCGCCCTCGTAAGAAGAAACCACGCCTTTCGCATCGAAGGTCACATCGAGACGGCCCAAATATTGGGTATAAGCCGCCGCCGTCACAATCAGTGTGCGCCCGGCCTTGCCGTTCACGACGATGGGATAGGGGCCTTCGGCTTCCTTGATCTTATTCGACAGCAGCGTGTGGGAATGGCCACCAACGATAATATCGATCCCCTCGACATTCTTGGCGATTTCCTGATCGCGAATCCAGCCGCTATGGGTGAGCGCGATAATTTTATCGATCCCGAGACTTTTCAGTTCCGCCACCGCTTTTTTCAGCGGGGCGTCTTCATGATTAAAGCTAACAGTCGGCCCTGGTGAAGAGGTGATGGGGGTATCATCGGTGGTGGCCCCGATAATGCCGATCTTCTGGCCGCCGCGTTCGATAATCGTATAGGGCTGGAACAGGCCCTGAAGGCGCGGCTCCTTACTGACATCGACATTCACCGACAGAACCGGGAACTTCGTGCCCTTCAAGAAATCGGCCAGCACGCCGGGGCCATCGTCGAACTCGTGATTGCCGAGCGACATGGCGTCGACATCGAGCAGATTCACCGCCACCAAATCGGCCTTGCCTTTATACACGGTGTAGAACAGCGAGCCCTGAAACTGGTCGCCCGCGTGCAAAAACACCGAATGCCCGCCCGCTGCCCGCGCCTGTTTGGCGATTTCCTGGGCCTGATAGCCGATGCGGGCGACGCCGCCGAAGCACTTCTTCTCTTCCTCTTCCTTCGGTGAACAGGTCGTGCCGAAACGATTGATCGGCAACAGGCGCGAGTGAATATCATTGACGTGCAGAATCGTCAGTTTCAGCGGGGCCGGGGCTTGGGCGAATGCCCCCGCCGACAGGAGGGCTGCGACCGAGACGGTCAATAGGGAGGTGCGGGTGAACAGCATGGCGACGGTCAGTCCTTCATCAGGTTTCGTCCAATCTCACCACTCTATAGCCAGAATCGATGACGCCTCAATGATCGGCTATCCATTTTATACGGGTAAAGATTTTTTTCCGTCTCCCCGCATCCCCCTGTAACCTCACCGCCGTAAAGATCGAACTAGAGCCAAGACGGTGCCATCCCGTCGAGACTATGCGCTGTGGCGGTCCAACCGCCCCTTTTTGGGAGAGAATCATGAGCGTTCCGATGTCCAAGAAAAGCTTAGGCGTTGCTTCCATCGCCGGAGCGGTCGCCATGGCCGCCGTTGCCTTCGCCGCAACGCCCGCCGCCGCCCAAGCGAAAGAAAAATGCTACGGCATCGCTAAGGCCGGGCAAAACGATTGCCAGACCGCGAGCAGTTCCTGCGCGGGGACCTCGAAGGTCGATAATCAGCCGGACGCGTGGAAATATGTCCCCGCCGGAAGCTGCGCCGGTGCCGGGGGCGCCTTGCAACCGAAAAAGGCGTAACGCTTCATTCGGAAGGGGGGCGCGGCATGATCGATCTTGCGCTTGCGCTCCCTCTTTCCTCCGGCGCGGCACTGGCCCCAACGGCACTGGCCCCAACGGCGGTGGGCCTCGGGCTGCGGGCTGAACACCACTCGGATTTCGCCGCGTTTTTGGCGCAACCGACGGCCTTGCCCGTCGATTTTCTCGAAATCCACGCTGAAAACTACCTGCATCCTGGTAGCCCGGCGCAGGGCTTGGTGCTGGCCTTAGCCGAGCGCCTCCCGATCAGCCTGCATAGCGTTGGCCTATCGCTCGGCTCGGCAGAAGGTGTGGATGAAATCCATCTCGCGCGTATTGCCGAACTGGCAGAAGCCTGTTCGCCGGTGCTCATATCCGATCATCTGGCCTGGTGCCGGGTGGGCGGGCGGTATTTGAACGATCTTCTCCCCCTTCCCTACACATCGGACGCTTTGGATGTTCTGGTAGAGAATATCGACCGAGTGCAAACCCGCCTCGGGCGGAAGCTTCTGCTGGAAAACCCCTCGACCTATGTCGGTTTCACTGCGTCCGATTGGCCGGAGGGTGCGTTTATCGCCGAGGTGCTGCGCCGAACCGGCTGCGGGCTGCTGCTGGATGTGAATAACATCTATGTCTCAGCACAGAATCAGGGCGTGCCGCCGGAAGACTGGCTAGCTGCCTACCCCCTGGCCACCGCCGAGGAAATCCATCTGGCGGGCCATACGCGCCGCGATGGACCCGAGGGGGTGATCTTGATCGATACCCACGCCGCCCCCGTCGCCCCGGCTGTTTGGCAGCTTTACGAGTCGGTTCTCAGTCAAATCGGCCCGCGCCCAACGCTCATCGAATGGGACGCCGATTTACCGGAGCTGGCGATACTGCTCGCCGAGGCCGAGGCCGCGCGCCAGCGGATGCCCGTATGAGCCTCGCCGCGCAGCAAGCGGGTTTCGCCGCCTATCTTTTGGGAGAGAGCGATACCCCGCCCCCCGGTTTGCACGCCCCCGAACGCGCCCAGATTTACCGGAACAATGTTCGCCTCTCGCTCACCGCAGCCCTGGCGGCGAATTTTCCCGTGACGGCGAAGCTGGTTGGGGAAGAGTATTTCGCCCAAGTCGCCCGGCATTTTTTACGTGCCTATCCGCCCTCCCAGCCCGATATGGCGCGCTATGGGGCCGATTTCCCGGCCTTCCTTGGCACGGCCCCCGGTATGGCCGATTTCCCCTATGTGCCGGAGGTGGCAAGAGTGGAGCGCGCGATGATCGACGCCCTGCTCGCTCCCGCTGCGCCCCCGCTCGCCGCCTCGGATTTTGCCGCCGTGCCGGAAGCAAGTTTCGCCGACTTGCGCTTCAGCGCCCATCCAAGCACGCGGCTGATCCAATCGGCTTTCGCGGTCGCCGACCTCTGGCAGGCCCATCAAGCCACCAACACGCCCGATCTCTCAGGCATGGCCCTCGATAGGCCCCAGAGCCTTGTTTTAACCCGTCCCGACGTGCGGGTGGAATGGCAGGTTCTCGCCCCCGACGACGCCCGCTTTCTAAGCGCGCTCCTTGCCGGAGCCAGCATTGCCGAGGCCGTGGCGGACGAGCCGGAGGGTTTTGATCTCACCGACGCCCTGCTCGGCCTTTTGCGCGCCAGTGTGTTTACCCGCCTTCAGTCTTGAACAAATCCTACGATAGAAGAGGCCTCACTCATGCTCACCCCTTTGCTTGCCGGAGCCCGCGCGGCCCGAACTCTGGCGGAACGCCATTTAACCGCCCCGCTCGATCTACTCGGGCGTTGGATGATCGCTGAGATTTTCTTTCGTTCGGGCTTGGTGAAACTTGCCTCGTATGAAACGACGGTGGACCTCTTCCGCGACGAGTATAAAACGCCGTTTTTTAGCCCGGAAATCGCGGCCCTGCTCGCCACTGCCACGGAGCTGACCATGCCGGTCTTGCTCCTTCTCGGGCTCTTCACCCGCCTTGCCGCAATTCCGTTACTTGCCATGACGGCCATGATCCAGTTTACCTACTTCTATCACAGCGAGCATTATTTTTGGGCCTTCGTTCTGCTGATGCTCATGGTGCGCGGGCCGGGGGCTTGGTCGGTTGATTAT
>NZ_JBILQX010000043.1:0-23210 GCF_044372965.1 Elstera sp.
CAGGGTTTATCCTTTATTTTCAAATAGATAACGTTTGAGCCGTTTACTGGGGGTCTGGGGGTCGCAGGTTCGAATCCTGTCGCTCCGACCATTTTTCCCCCGAAAATTAAAGCATTAATGCGCAAAGCAAAACGCCATTCCGGTTGGAATGGCGTTGCTTGTTTTTGGGTGGATTACTCTGCCGGTTGCGGTCGCGGTGTGTGCGACAGATGGTCCGCCTGCATCGTCTCCGTTTCCGGCTCTTCGCTGGGGCCGATAAAGCGGCTGAAGAAGCGCCAGAGCCATTTCGCCACATCGTCCATCAGGCAGAAGACGGCGGGGACGAACACCAGCGAGAGGACCGTCGAGACGATCAACCCGCCGATCACCGCAATCGCCATCGGGGCGCGGAACTCGCCGCCGTCGCCGAAGGCCAGCGCAGAGGGGATCATCCCGGCGGCCATGGCGATGGTGGTCATGATGATCGGGCGGGCGCGCTTGCGCCCGGCATCGACAATCGCATCCCGGCGCGGCACGCCGCGGGCGATTTCCTCCACGGCGAAATCGACCAGCATGATGGCGTTTTTCGTGACGATCCCCATCAGCATCAAAAAGCCAATGACGACCGGCATCGAGATCGGTTCCTGCGCGATGAACAGCGCAAAGATCGCGCCGCCGATGGAGAGCGGTAGCGAGAAGAGAATAGTGACGGGTTGTAAGAAGGAGCCGAACAAAAGCACCAGCACCGCGTAAACCATCATCACCCCGGCCCCCATCGCCATGGCAAAGCCCGCAAACACTTCGCCCATGATTTCGACATCGCCCGTGTCTTTAAGCTCAACACCGGGGGGGAAGGTCTGCACGATCGGCAGGGCGCGAATGGCCTCGGTGGCTTGCCCGAGGGCTGTGTTGCCGAACAGATCGGCTTCGACCGAAACTTTGCGGGCGCGGTCATAACGGTTGATCGTGGCGGGGCCTTGACCAAGGGTTAGGCGCGCGACCGCGCCTAAGGGCACGGGGGTTCCCATTGCGGTGGGAACGGTGAGATTTTCCAACAGGTCGAAATCGCCGCGCTGGGCACGATCGATCTGCACGCGAATGGGGATTTGGCGGTCCCCCGCGGTAAACTTGGGCAGATTGGCGGAAACATCGCCGATGGTGGCGACGCGCACGACTTCCGAGAGGGTTTCGGTTGAAATGCCCAAGCGCGCGGTGCGTTCCCGATCCGGCACAATGCGCACTTCCGGACGGTCGAGCGCGGCGGTCGACATCACATTTTCAAGCAGCGGCAGCGTTCGCATTTGCGCGGCCAGATCATTGGCGAGATCCTCGATCACCGCTGTTTCGGCCCCGGTGACGAGGAGCGTTACGGCGCGTTGACCGCCCTCGTTAACGAACCAATAGCGCACATCAGGGATATCGGCCATGCGCGCGCCGATAATGGTTTGAAGCTCGCTTTGGCTACGGTTACGCTCACCTTTCGGCGTGAGATTGATGATTAACGAGGCTTTGCGCACTTCGAGCCCCTGGCCCAAAATACGGCCGCCATCGACGAAGACCGAGCGAACTTCGGGGAGTTCTTTGAGCGTTTGCGTTACCCGGTCGGCCGCTGCTTCGGTTTCGGCCAGGCGCGTCCCCGGCGGAAACTCGAGCGCCAACACGGCGCGCGCGGTGTCCTCGGTCGGCATGAGCCCACTGGGCAAGAGCGTGGAGGACCAGATCGACAGACCGAAAATACCAAGCCCGACAACAACGGTCACGCCGCGCCAGCGCACGGACCAATCGACCAGCCGCGTGTAACGCCGCATCAGCCAGCCTTCCGGCTTGTCGAGATGCGGGGTTCCGCGCATCAGATAAGCCGCCATCATTGGGGTAATGAGCCGGGCGACCAGCAGCGAGAACAGCACGGCGACGGCAACAGTAATGCCAAACTGCTTGAAATACTGACCAGCGATGCCGCCCATGAAGCTGACCGGCGCAAAGACCGCGACAATCGTCATGGTAATGGCGACCACAGCCAGGCCGATTTCATCGGCGGCTTCCATCGCGGCCCGGTAGGGGGATTTGCCCATGTGCCGGTGCCGGACGATATTTTCGATCTCCACGATAGCATCGTCGACCAAAATCCCCGTCACCAGCGTAATGGCCAGCAGGCTGACGAGGTTTAGCGAGAACCCTAAACTATCCATCACCCAAAACGTCGGCAGGATGGAGAGCGGCAGGGCGACGCAGGTGATCAGCGTCGCGCGGAGGTCCTTCAAGAAGATCAGCACCACGAGCACGGCCAAAACCGCGCCTTCGATCAGCGTATCCATCGCCGAATGGTAATTGCCGACCGTATAGGTCACATAACTATCGATCAGCGACAGCGAGACATTGGGATGCCGCTGCATTAACCCGGCGATGCGCGCTTCGACCGCCTTCGCAACATCGGCATCGCTCGCGCCCTTGCTGCGGTAGATGCTGAAGCCGACCACGGGCTGCCCGTCGAGCCGGGCGAAGGTGCGGGGTTCGGCGAATGTATCGGTGACGGTGGCAACATCGGACAGGCGTAGCAGCTTATCCCCGGTCAGCATCAGCGGCGTCTGGGCAAGCTCGGCCAGGGTTTTCGCGCCGCCCAGCGCGCGGATCGATTGTTCCTGCGCGCCAAGATCGCTGCGCCCGCCGGCAAGATCGATATTAACGGCTTTAAGGGCACGGGTGATATCGGCGGCGGTGACGCCGAGGGCGAGCATGCGGTTCGGATCGAGCGTCACCTGAATTTCGCGGGCGACGCCGCCGACACGCTCCACCTGCCCAACGCCTTTGGCGCTTTGCAGATCGCGGGCCACCACATCATCGACGAACCACGAGAGTTCCTCCGGCGTCATGCTGGGGGCTGTGGCGGCGTAGGTGACGATGGGAAGGCCGACGACATCCAGCCGTTCGATAATGGGCTCGTCGATGCTGCGCGGCAGATCGGCGCGGACTCGGGCAACCGCATCCTTGGCGTCGTTCAGCGCCCGGTCGCTATTGATTTCCAAGCGGAACTCGATGGTCGTGACCGAGCGTCCATCGGTGAGGGTGGAGGTGATATGCTTGACGCCGGTGAGACCGGCAACCGCATCCTCCACTTTCTTGGTAATCTGGGTTTCAAGCTCGGCGGGGGCGGCCCCGGTTTGCGTGACGGTGATATTGATCACCGGCACGTCGATATTGGGAAACCGCGTAATCGGAAGCTTAACGAACGAGACCGCCCCGAGAACCATCAGGATCACGAACAGCATCACGGACGGGATGGGGCGGCGAATGGCCCAACCGGAAATATTCATCGCCATGATCGACTAATTCCCCGATCCAAGGGTTGCATTACTCTCGACCGTGCCGACGAGAACGCTCTCCAGCGGGGCTTCTTGCGGGCGAATACGGTCGCCATTGCGCAGGAAGGTTCCGGCTTTGGCAATAATCCAGTCGCCGTCGCTCACCCCTTCGACGATCTCGGCAAGGCCGCCCGCGCGGATGCCCACCGTCACCGCCCGGGTTTCAACGCGCCCGTCTTTGGCCACTTGCACAGTGGTTTTAGTCGGGCCGAACAGCAGGGCGGCGGTGGGGACGACGAGGGCGGTTTTCTGGGCGACCTGAATCGCACCCCGGGCGAAATTGCCCATGAGGGCGGGGGCGGCCGGGGGCAGGGCGATCCGCACCGAGCCTAAGCGCGTGCTGGCATTCACCATGGGGGAGAGCAGGCGCACGGTACCGACGACGGTTTGCCCGTTGGGCAATTGAATGTCGGCGCTTTGGCCTAACTTTACCTGCGTAAACCGGCTTTCAGGAATATCGCCGCTCACGTCGAGCGCGCCATCGGCGATAATGCGAAACAGTGGCTCGGCGCTGGCGGCGGTTTGCGCGCCCAGTTTTGCCGTGCGGCGGCTAACGACTCCAGCGGCGGGGGCTTTAACCTCGGTCCGGCCCAAGCGAATGCGCACATCGCGGATTTGCGCGTCCATTTCGGCGCGCTGGGCCTCGGCGACGCGAACCCCATCTTGGGCGGAGCCGACGCGGGCCTGGGCGGTGCGGGCGGTTGCGGTGCGCTGATCTAAGAGTTCTTGGCTGGCATTGCCGGTTTGCCGCAAGGTTTGGCTACGCTGGAGGGCCGCCGTGGCTTCGACGCGGCTGGCTTCGGCCTGGGTAATCTGGCTGCGGGCTTGCGCAATTCCTGCATCAAGCCGTGCCCGTGAGGCTTCCAGTTGGGCGAGTTCCGTTTCCAGCGTTTCGCGGGACAGGCGGGCGAGGGTTTGGCCCTTTTCCACCCGGTCGCCTTCTTCAACTAGAATATCGATAATGCGCAGATTATCGATTTCCGGGGACACCAGCACTTCTTCGCGCGCGACGATACTGCCCGTCACTGTGACTTTTGCGGCCAATGTGCGCTTTTCAGCCGCAACAACGCTGACCATCGGCGGTTTGGGGCCAAGATCATCGGCCCGCACCGGCACGGGAACCAGCCCCAAGACAAGGGCGGCGAGCGCGATCGGCGCAAGGGGAAAAGAGGCAAGTAAACGGGTCATGATACATTTGTATCCACAGTTGAACTCAGCAGCTTGTCGCGTAGCAGCTTGAAGATTTGGGTGATGATAGCGCGATTATCCAGTTCGGGCCGGATCGTCGCCCGCCACATGATTCCGTCGCCCAGGGCGAACAGCAGGGCAATAATCGCTTCTACGGTGCCATGGGCGATAAGCCGACCATCGGCAATCGCTTTTAAGATGGTGTCGCGGATAAGGGTGGAAAAAAACGCATCGGTTTCCACCATGATCTTGGCGACGTCGGGATTACGTTGCGCCTCCGCTCCGATTTCGAAAATCAGCGCGCGGCGTTCTTGCGGTTCAATGCAGGCGTAATGGATCAGCATTTCCTCCAGCGCGCCTAGGATATCGGCGGCAACCTCGACATGGGTGAGCGCATCCCGGATCTCATGGCGGTCGCGCTCGCACAGGCCCGCGATGAGCGCCACTTTGGAGGGGAAATAGAGATAGAGCGTTCCTGGGCTGATCCCGGCTTCCCGGCAGATCGCTTGCATACTGGTGCCGTGGAAACCGTCGCGGGCGAAGGCGCGCTCGGCGGCTTCCAGAATCGCTTGGCGGCGGGTTTCGAGGCGAAGGGGAGAGAGCTTCGGCATAAAACGAATATTCATTCGTTTTGGTGAAATGTCAACCCTACCGCCCGAAAAGGAGGGCTGGATACTTCACTCATCCTAGGGTATGACTCAGGTGAAAAACCAGCTAGGGAGAATCCCAATGGATGTATCGAGCTTGACCGGGGCGATTGTCTCCCTCAATAAGTCTGCCGTGGGGCTGGATGTGGCTATCGCTGCTTTTCGCGAGCAGGCTAAGGCCGAGCGCGCGATTGTTGGCATGATCGAAGCATCGGTTGAATCGGCTAAGGCTGCAAACGCGGTAGGTCAACTCGTCGATACGTCCGCCTAACGGCCGATTGGATCGACCCGCTAGCCCAGTGTGAAATCTTCTGATATAGTTAGGTTGGAAGTTTCTCAGGGGGTTAGCAGGCAGTGGTAAGTTTTTACCTCAAAGCCAAAAAACAAAAATTAAGTGCGGCGCTTGTTATGGGCGCTGTACTTTTTGGTTTGGGTTCTGCTGGTTCCGCCGTCGCGCAAATTCCGAGCAACCAGATCCCGCCCAAGGGCGTCAATAAAATCGTGCGAACCTTGCTTCCCTCCTGGCAGGTCGGCGATCTCGATAAAAAGCTTAGCCAAATGTGCTCGCTTGGACGGTTCAATCAGCGGGTTCCTTATAAATATTCAGCGCATTTTCAAGGGCCGAATGGGGCTTCCCTGGTGGGGGGCGCTAAGGGCAACGGCCTGAATTTGTTCGACCCGACGGGCGCCCGGCAGCCGGGCCGCGACTATTGGTTTTATCGCGATAGGACCAGCAATTGCATTGTCTATTCCGCCAAGGTAAAGCCCGAACAGTCGGCTATTAGGCCCGCAGGCTCCTAACTCCCTGATCTACTTAATATTTCCTGTGGCCGCTCTTTTGGGCGCAGTCTTGCCATATCCTGTCTATTGTCCTTAGCGTATTCGTTAAGAAGACACGACAGAGCGATTTCTTTCGGATATGGTTGTGGGTGTACCCGCTTGGTGATCCCTGGGGCACAAGACGAACAGGGGATGGTAAGGAGAAATCGTGCTGGCTCCCGACGCAAACGCCTCGGATCATCCGACGCAAGCCGCCCCTGGCGGGCGCGAGTCGGGAAGCGATGACGCTACGCTGTCGGGCGTAACATCGCTTTTGCCTGGGCAGCGGATCTCGTGGTTGGGCGGCGCGTCGCTTCAGGTAAAGTTGGCGCTGATTGTGGTGCCGGTGATGGTGCTGGCCCTGTGCATGTTGTTGATCGTGCTCATGACCTCGGCGGCGGAAGATGGGCTGAAAGCTCTCGGTACCCGTGCGACGGTTACGACGGACGTGCAAGTTCAAGCCCTCAGCCAACCCTTATGGGAATTAAACTCCCCCCAGATCACCCGCATCGTCGATACCCTAGCGCAAGACCCGGATATCGTCGGGGCGCGGTTGTTGGATGAAACCGGCAAGTTCATTCACGGGTTCGGGCGGTTGGACGGAAGCGATATTCTCACCGTTACCCGGGTTGTTCCGCATCCCGTGGCGCGCGATTCGGTCCCCTTGGGGCAGTTGACCGTCGCTATGTCCCAGGTTTCCTTGAACGAAACCCTGCGCTTGCAGCTTCTTTCTGCTGGGGCGGCGATTGCCGTTGGCGCAGTGCTGATGATCGGCGCGGTGTTCTTGTCGCTGCAACAACTGGTGTTCCGCCCGCTGCGGCTGATGCTGCGCGCGATCGAGCGCATCGAAAACCGCGAGTGGCCGACCGTGCGGTGGGAGAGTAGTGACCAGTTGGGTGTCGTCGTTTTGGCCTTCAATCGCATGGTGAAAACGCTCCGCTCCAACGAGCGCGAATTGCGCGAGGCGATGCACGCCGCCGAGGCCGCAGCGCGGGCTAAAGACGAGTTTCTGGCCAATGTTAGCCACGAGTTGCGCACGCCGTTGAATGCCATTCTAGGTTTCTCGGAAGTGTTGAAGTCGGAAATGTTCGGCCCCTTGGGCTCCGATCGATACCGCGCCTACGCAGGCGACGTTTTTACATCCGGCACGCATCTTCTTGAAATTATTAATGATATTCTCGATCTCTCGAAAGTCGCCGCCGGTAAATTCGAGTTGATGGAGCAGGCCTTCGATATCGATCATACAATCGATTCATGCGCGCAATTGATGCGCGATCGTGCGATCTCGGCCAAACTTGCGCTGCATACGGACGTTCCCTCCCATCTGCCGCAGCTTTACGGCGATGAGTTGCGCATCAAGCAGGTGATCATCAACCTCCTCGGCAATGCGATCAAATTCACCATGCCGGGCGGACAGGTTTGGGTAGCGGTGCGAACGCGCGAGGATCATGGAATCGACCTCATCGTTGGCGATACCGGTATTGGGATGCGCCCGCAGGATATTCCAAAAGCGCTGTCGGCCTTTGGACAGATCGAAAGCGTTTTAAGCCGCTCGCACCAAGGAACCGGGTTGGGGCTTCCCCTGGTTCAGGCTTTCTGCGAAATGCATCAGGCCAAATTCACGATCGACAGTTCCCCCGGCGTCGGCACTATCGTGACCGTGACCTTTCCCGGCAGCCGGGTGCGTAGCGTTACCTCCTAAGAAGACGTGAAGCCTATGCCAAGCCTGTCCCATCTCGATCATCTGGTGCTTGCCGTCAAAGATATGGCGGCGAGCCTCGATTTTTATTGCCGCGTGCTGGGCTGTACCGAAGTGACGTTCGGGGCCGGGCGAAAAGCCGTGGCCTTCGGGGCGCAGAAGATCAATTTGAAACTCTGGACACCCGAGCTTGCCGATATTCCGTGCGAAGCGCGGGTGCCAACGATGGGTTCTGCCGACCTTTGCTTTCTGAGCGACACACCCGTTGCGGAGTGGGGCGCGCATTTTGCCGCGTGCGGGATTGCGCTGGAGGAAGGGCCGGTGCTGCGCACGGGGGCGCAGGGGCCGATTCGCTCGATCTACTGCCGCGACCCGGACGGGAATCTGATTGAAATTGCCAATGCGCAGCCGATCTCCGGCCCATAACCGCCTTTTTTTGAAAGCTTTATGAATGTCTGATGCCGCGTTTAACTCTGCCGTCCATTGCCCGCCGGGAACCCCAATTATGGATTGTCCGGCGGGTGCCCCCGCGATCCGCGTGTTGGCGATGCCCGCCGACACCAACCCCTCTGGGGATATTTTCGGCGGCTGGTTGCTCTCGCAGATGGATATTGCCGGGGCGACCGTTGCCGTCGAGCGCTCGGCGGGGCGCGTCGTAACGATTGCGGTTGAAGGCATGAGTTTCCTAAAGCCCGTCCACGTGGGCGATTTGGTCAGCTTTTATGCGGTGATCGAGAAAACCGGGCGCACGTCGATCCGCGTGCGCATCGATGCTTGGGCCAAGCGCGGGCGCACGGGGTCGGAAGAGCGGGTGACGGAAGGGGTCTTCACTTATGTCGCCATCGATGAGGACCGTCGCGCACGGCCTTTGCCCAACGTTTGAGGCGAAATCCGTGGGGAGCGGTTGCCGCTGGGCGCGGCCCCCTCTATAGTCGCCGCCGACTTTAGGTTTTTGGTTTTGGAAAGCGCGTAAATATGCTGCAAGCGATGCGTGGCCGTTCCGCCACTTGGGTTACTCGGATTCTGTTTACGTTGATCGCCCTCAGTTTTCTGGGGTGGGGGGTCACCGACTATGTTCGCCCCCCAACGCCGGGCACGCAGACGGCGCTAACCGTCGGCGACCGCAAGATGAACGGGATGGAAGTCCAACGCCTGCTCGGCCCGCAGATCGATCAAATGCGCGCTATGTTTGGCGGAATCGACCGGGAGCAAGCCAAGCGCTTCGGCCTCGTCGATCAAGCCTTGGACCAACTGATTGCCCGCCTCGTTGTCGATCAGGAGTCGGCGCGTCTCGGGTTGCTGATTTCCGATGACGTGCTGCGCCAGACCATTCAGACCAACCCGGCGTTTTTAAACGCGGGCGGTCAGTTTGACCGGGCGCGCTTTGTTGCCGTTCTTGCACAGGCCGGTTATAGCGAAGCCGCGTTCTTGGCCCAGTTGCGCGGGGATCTATCCCGGGCCGCGCTGACGATTGCCCTTGCTGCAGGTGCCCAGGTTCCCGACGCTGTGGTGGAACGGCTGCTGACCTATCGCTTGGAAAAGCGCGTGGCCGAATTCGCTTTCCTCACCCCCGATATGGCCCCGATTCCGGCGACGCCGACGGAAGAGGCGTTGATCGCTTTTCACAAGGATAATCCGCAGCGCTTCACCGCGCCGGAACGTCGCGCCGGCAAGCTGTTAGTGCTCGATGCGCCCTCCGTCGCCGAGCAGGTGCAGGTGTCGGAAAAGGATCTGCGCGCCGCGTTCGATACCCGGATTGACGAGTTTCAGCTGCCCGAACGCCGCCTGATCGAACAGATTTTGGTGAACGACGAAGCCGCCGCCAAATCCGTAACGGATAAGCTTACCGCCGGGGCCGATTTCCCCACGGTGGCCGTCGAGGTTGGTCAGTCGGCGGACAGTTTGGTTCTGGGCGAGATCACGAAGAATGATCTGCCCGATCCGGCCTTGGGGGCGGCGGCGTTTGGGTTAGCCCAACCGGGCGTAACCGCGCCGGTCAAAACCGCCTTCGGCTTTCACATTTTGCGCGTGGTCGCGATCACGCCCGGCGTCGAAGCCAATTTCGACGCGGTGAAAGCCCAACTCGAAGCGAGCCTAAAGGATGAGCGGGCACTGGATTTGATGTTCGAGCGTTCGAATAAGATCGAAGACCTCTTGTCGGCGGGCGGTACGCTCGAAGATGCTGCGGCCAGCACGGGCGCGCGGCTCATTGACCTTCCGAGCGTGGACCGGCGCGGGCAGTTGGCCGATGGTACGGAGCTCCCGGCCGATTTAACCGGCCGCGCTCAAGTGATCTCAACACTGTTCGCAACCGAAACCGGGAAGAATAGCCGCTTGCTCGAAATCGGCGGCAGGGCTTTCGTCGCGGTGCGCACCGGCGATATCACGCCCGCGACCGTGCAGCCGTTCGACAGCATCCGCGAAATTGTTATTGCTGCCTGGACCGATTCCCAGCGCGATGCGGCGCTTGCCGCACAAGCTGAAGCGGTCGCGACCGCCGTGCGCGCGGGTAAACCGCTGGCGGATTTAGTGCAGGGCGGGCGCACCAGCGAGCCCTTCGATCGGCGCGGCACGCTCGCCGCCGATTTGCCGCCCGCCCCGACGGTGCAAACAGGGTTGTTCGATGCGCAAACCGTGGGCACGGTCGTGACCGGCAAAGCGGGCAGCGGCTATATCGTCGCCCGGCTCACCGCGATCCAGCCGCCGAGCGCCGAGGAAGCCGCGACCGCCCGCGCCGCGCTTAAGTCCGAATTGGGCGAGCAAGCCAAGAACGACGCCATCACCGCCGTCCGCCAGGGTCTGCAAAGCCGCTATCCGGTAACGCAGGACCGCGCGGCGCTCGATAAGCTATTCTAGCCTGCCGATGCGCGTTGCTGCGCTCATCGTCGCTGGGGGCAGCGGCACCCGCTTCGGCGGGCCGGTGCCGAAGCAGTACCGCCGCCTCGCCGGGGTGCCCGTACTGCGGCGGACGGTACTGACTTTCCTGAACCATCCGGGTATCGATACCGTGCAGGTGGTGATTCGGGCAGAGGATGCGGCGCTTTATGCCGATGCGGTCGCCGGGCTTGACCTGCCGACGCCGGTGATCGGCGGCGCGGATCGTCAGGAGTCGGTACGTCTCGGGTTGGAGGCGATAGCGCATCAAACTGGGGGGCTGGGGGTCGCACTGATCCAGGACGCCGCCCGGCCCCTGGTTCCGGCGGGGGTCATCGACCGCGTGCTTGCGGCAATCCAGCCGGGCGAAGGGGCGATTGCCGCTTTGCCGGTGGCGGATACGCTCTGGCGCGGACCGGATTCTGTCTGCGCGGCTCTTGTAGACCGGCAAAACCTGTGGCGCGCGCAGACCCCCCAAGGCTTCATGTTAGATGAAATCCTGGCAGCGCATCGCGCGGCCCGAGGCCAAGCGCTTACCGACGATGCCGCCGTTGCCAAGGCCGCTGGATTGACGGTTCGTTTGGTGGAGGGGAGCCCCCTTTCAGCGAAGATCACCACGGAGGCCGATTTGATCCGCGCCGAAAGCCAGTTTCGTCAACGCTTGACCGATGTGCGCGTTGGCACGGGGTTCGATGTGCATGCCTTTGCGGCAGGCGATCATGTCACGCTCTGCGGCCTGCCGATCCCGCACCATCAGGGGCTTGCCGGGCATTCCGACGCTGATGTGGGCCTGCACGCGCTGACCGATGCGATTTTGGGGGCGCTGGCGGCGGGCGATATCGGTCAGCATTTCCCGCCCTCGGACGCGCGCTGGAAAGGGGCGGATTCCGCCGTGTTTCTGCGCCATGCCGCCAGCCTCGTTGCGGCGCGCGGCGGGGTGATTGCGCATCTGGACGTGACCTTGATCTGCGAGCGGCCTAAGATCGGCCCGCACCGGGGGGCGATGCAGGCGCGGATCGCCGATCTGCTCGCCTTGCCGCTGGATCGGGTGAGCGTTAAAGCCACGACAACCGAAAAACTCGGGTTTACCGGGCGGGAGGAGGGAATCGCGGCCCAAGCCGTCGCCACGATCCGCCTGCCCGAACAGGAATAGGAGAAGCCGCATGTCCTCCCGTCTGCCGCCGGGCATGCCCTGGCACCACCCGATTGCGCTGCTATCCACCTGGTTCGGCTCCGGGCTTATCCCCTTCGCCTCGGGAACTTGGGGCTCGCTCGCAGCCCTTCCCTTCGCGGCGGCGATTGCCTGGGCCTTCGGGCCGACTGCGCTGATCCCGGCGGCCCTGCTGGTGTTTGTCATCGGCATTTGGGCGAGCCAACGCTTTGCCCAAGCCTTGGGCAAGGATGATCCGTCGCCGGTGGTGATCGATGAGGTGGCGGGGCAGTTCCTGACCCTTTCCATCGTTCCCATTGATCCGCTGCTGTATTTGCTCGGCTTCCTTATTTTCCGCGCTGCCGATATCTGGAAGCCGTTCCCGGCGAATTGGGCCGATCAAAAGCTGGAAGGCGGCTTGGGCATTATGCTCGACGATCTGATTGCGGGGGCCTATAGCGCGATTGCGCTGTGGGCGATTGCTAAATGGCTGATCTGATCGCGCTCGCCACCGAGGTTCTAAGTGCGGCGCGCGCGCAGGGGCTTCGGATCGGCACGGTGGAAAGCTGCACTGGCGGGCTGATCGCGGGTGCGCTGACGGAGATTGCCGGGTCGAGCGATGTTGTCCAGGGTGGGCTCGTTACCTACTCCAACGAGCTGAAAATGGCGCTCGCTGGGGTTCCCGAAGCGACGCTCGCGGCGCACGGTGCCGTCTCGCCGCAAACCGCCGAAGCGATGGTGTCGGGGCTGCTCGCGCGCCTGCCGACGGTCGATCTCGGCGTCGCTGTCACCGGCATTGCTGGGCCGGGGGGCGGGTCGGTGGAAAAGCCGGTCGGGCTGGTTTATCTGGCCACGCAGCGGCGCGGACAGGCGGCGGTGGTCGAGCGGCAGATTTTCCCCGGCAGCCGGGCCGAGATTCGCCAGGCGACCGTTGCGCGGGCCCTGCAGATGCTGGCCGAAGCTATTGCTCTTTAACAAAAACAGATCGAAGGAAACGCCCATGACCGCCCTGAAGCCCCTGATTGCCGGAAACTGGAAGATGGTTGGCCTGCCCGACGATCTAACCCGCTTTGCCGAGGCGATGCGGGCCTGGGGCGGCACCAGCCGGGGCGATTTGCTGATTTGCCCGCCCGCGACACTAATCGGCGCGGCGGTTCAAGCGTTCAACGGTTTGGGCATCGCAGTTGGCGGGCAGGATTGCCACGCCAAGGCCTCGGGTGCGCATACGGGCGATATTGCGGCTCCGATGATCACGGCGGCGGGCGGGGCGTTCGTCATTGTCGGCCATTCGGAGCGCCGGGCCGATCACGCCGAGACGGACGCGCAGGTTCGCGCCAAGGCCGAAGCGGCGCTGGCGGCGGGGCTAACCCCGATCATCTGTATCGGCGAATCGCTCCAGCAGCGCCAAACGGGGGAAACCCTGGCTGTGGTCGAAGCCAGCCTGCGCGCGTCGCTCCCGGAAGGTGATTTGGCCCGTCTTGTGATCGCCTACGAGCCGGTCTGGGCCATCGGCACAGGGCTTACGGCCAACGCCGACCAGATCGCCGAAGTCCATGCCCACTTGCGCCAAGTGCTCACGTCGATCGACGTGAGCGGGGCGCAGGTAAAGCTGCTCTACGGCGGGTCGGTTAAGCCCGGGAATGCGGCGGAAATTCTGAGCGTGACCGACGTGAATGGCGTTCTCGTCGGCGGGGCCAGCCTGATTGCGGCGGATTTTCAGGCTATCGCTTTGGCCTGTCCGGCGTAAGCCGAGAATCTGCGTATCAGAGGTTCTGTATTTGCCTCTGGTATCCAGCGTCATCCGGCGCTAAATACCACCCATCCCTGCGGTGCGTGAGCGCGCCGTGCGTTTTTATTGGTTGAGACCCGTTCATGCTGCAAACCGTTCTGATCGTCATTCATCTATTGCTCGCCGTGTTCCTGGTCGGGATCATCCTGATTCAGCAGAGCGAAGGGGGTGGCTTGGGTATTGGCGGCGGCGGTGGGGGCGGCGGCTTCATGACCGCGCGCGGTACGGCAAACTTCTTGACGCGCACCACCGGCATTCTGGCGGGTGCTTTCATGATTACCAGCCTCGCCCTGGCGATTGTAGCAAGTCGCGGCGCGCCGGAGCGCAAGTCGATTCTCGATGTTCCGGCGGCACCTGTTGAAGCCCCGACCCAGCCGAGCGTTCCGCTCGCTAAATAGTTTCGCGTTTTCAGTCGAGTTTTCTTCAGCCCCCTCGCAGCCCGCAGCAGCGAGGGAGGCTTTGATATTGAAAGTGAGGAGCGGGTGATGACGCGCTTTATCTTCATTACGGGCGGGGTTGTCTCCTCCCTCGGTAAGGGCATGGCCTCGGCGGCGCTGGGTGCGCTGTTGCAGGCGCGCGGCTTCAAGGTGCGCCTGCGCAAGCTCGACCCCTATCTAAACGTCGATCCCGGCACCATGTCGCCCTATCAGCACGGCGAAGTGTTCGTGACCGATGACGGCGCGGAAACCGATCTGGATTTGGGCCATTACGAGCGCTTTACCGGCGTTTCGGCGCGCCGGTCCGATAACGTCACCACAGGCCGGATTTATTCGGACGTGCTGTCGAAGGAACGCCGGGGTGATTACCTGGGGGCAACCATCCAGGTCATCCCGCACGTCACCGACGGCATCAAGAACTTCATCCGGTCGGACCTGACCGACGAGGATTTCTGCCTCGTTGAAATCGGCGGCACGGTGGGCGATATCGAAAGCCTGCCGTTCATCGAAGCGATTCGCCAGTTCGGTAATGAAATCGGCCGCGAGCGGTCTTTATTCATTCACCTGACGCTGGTGCCCTATATCGCCTCGGCGGGCGAGCATAAGACGAAGCCCACGCAGCATTCGGTGAAAGAGCTTCTGTCGGTTGGGATTCAGCCGGATATTCTGCTGGTGCGCTGCGACCGGGTGATTCCGCCCGATGCGTTGCGCAAAATGGCGCAGTTCTGCAACGTGAAGCCGGGCCGGGTGATTCCCGCGATTGACGTTGATACCATCTATCAGGTGCCGATTGCCTACCATCAGGAAGGCTTCGACCGCGAAGTTTTAAGCTATTTCGGGCTGGAGCACCGCTCCCAGCACCCGGATCTGTCCAAATGGCAGCATATCGTCAGCCGCATCCGCAATCCGGAAGGCAATGTGACGATTGCCGTCGTCGGTAAATATACCGAGCTGATGGATAGCTATAAATCGCTTTCAGAAGCCCTCACCCACGGCGGCATCGCCAATAATGTGCGGGTGAACCTAAAGTGGGTCGATGCCGAAATCTTCGAGCATGAAAACCCCATGCCCAAGCTTGACGGCGTTGACGGGATTCTCGTGCCGGGCGGTTTCGGTGAGCGCGGCAGCCAAGGCAAGGTGGAAGCCGTGCGTTTTGCCCGCGAGCATAAGATTCCCTATTTCGGCATCTGCTTCGGGCTGCAAATGGCGGTGATCGAAGGCGCGCGCAACCTCGCCGGGATCGCCGGGGCCAATTCCACCGAGTTTGGCGAGACGACGCAACCCGTTGTTGGTCTGATGACCGAATGGGTCAAGGGCAATAGCGTAGAGGTGCGCGATGATCGCGGCGACCTCGGCGGTACGATGCGTCTTGGAGCCTATCCGTGCGTGTTGGCTGCTGATAGTAAGGCACGCGAAGCCTATGGCGCGCCGTTGATTCAGGAACGGCATCGGCATCGCTATGAGGTGAATATCTCGTATCGGGACAAGTTGGAGAAGGCGGGCTATCGCTTCACCGGCATGTCGCCCGATGGCGAACTGCCGGAAATCGTGGAATATCCCGATCATCCCTGGTTCGTTGGCGTGCAGTTCCACCCGGAGTTGAAGTCGCGCCCCTTCCATCCGCATCCTTTGTTCACGGCGTTTGTGAAAGCTGCCGTGCAACAAAGCCGCATCGTTTAAGGGGTTTCGAGTATGAGCGCCGCGCCACATCGGATTGATTTTTCGGGCAAAGCCCCTTTCACCATCGCCAATGATGCGCCGCTGGCGCTGATCGCCGGGCCGTGCCAGATCGAAAGCCGTCAGCATGCGCACGAGATTGCCGCGGCGCTGGTGGAGATTACCGGGCGGCTTGGCATGGGGCTGATCTATAAATCGTCCTTCGATAAGGCAAACCGCACCTCGCTCAGCGCCCAGCGCGGCGCGGGGCTGGATGTGGGGCTCGATATTCTGGCCGATGTGCGGGCAACGTTCGGCTGCCCGGTCATCACCGACGTGCATGAGCCCGACCAATGCGCGATTGCCGCCCAGGCCGTCGATGTGCTGCAAATCCCAGCGTTTTTATGCCGCCAGACCAATCTTCTGGTCGCCGCCGGGGAGACCGGCAAGCCGATCAATGTGAAGAAAGGCCAGTTTCTTGCGCCTTGGGACATGAAGAATGTTGTGGCCAAGATTGCCGCTACGGGCAATCCGCACGCGATGGTGTGCGAGCGCGGCGCGTCTTTTGGTTACAACACGTTGGTTTCCGATATGCGAAGTCTGCCGATCCTGGCGGAAACCGGGCAACCGGTGGTGTTCGACGCGACCCATTCGGTGCAGCAGCCGGGCGGGCAGGGCGCTACGTCGGGCGGGCAGCGGATGTTCGTGCCAACCGTGGCGCGCGCTGCGATTGCCGTCGGCGTTGCGGCGGTGTTCATCGAAACCCACCAAGACCCAGACTGTGCCCCCTCGGATGGGCCGAATATGGTGCCGATCGCAAAGCTCGAAACCTTCCTGGCCGACCTTCAGGCCTTCGACCGTTTGGCGAAAAGCCGAGGGGTTATGGAGTACGGAATCAATTGACTACAGCGCGCAAACGGGGCCACAACGGCCCCGTTTTGCTGTGTGCGCCCCAAAAAGTTTCAATAGAAAGGAAGCGTCTGCCATGTCCGCCATTACCGACATTCACGCCCGTCAAATCGTCGATAGCCGGGGCAACCCGACCATTGAAGTCGAAGTCTATCTGGAATCCGGGGCCTTTGGCCGCGCCGCTGTGCCGTCGGGGGCCTCGACCGGCACCCACGAAGCCGTGGAACTGCGCGACGGCGATAAGTCCGTCTATGGCGGCAAGGGCGTTCTGAAGGCCGTTGAAGCCGTGAACGGCGAGATTTTCGATGCGCTTGTTGGCGTCGATGCCGAAGAGCAGATCGCCATTGACGAGCAGTTGATTGAGCTCGACGGCACGCCGAACAAGAGCCGCCTTGGTGGCAACGCCATTCTCGGCGTCAGCCTCGCGGTCGCCCATGCCGCCGCCGATGATAACGGCCTGCCGCTCTATCGCTACGTCGGCGGTGTTTTCGCGCGCACCCTGCCGGTGCCGCTGATGAACGTGCTGAACGGCGGCGCGCACGCCGATAATCCGCTCGATTTCCAGGAATTCATGATCGTCCCGGTCGGCGCCCCGAGCCTGTCCGAAGCCGTCCGCATGGGCGCGGAGGTATTCCACGCCCTCAAAAAGCAGTTGAAGGATAAGGGCTACGCCACCAACGTCGGCGACGAAGGCGGCTTTGCCCCGAACCTCGCCAATGCCGATGATAGCCTTGGCTTCATCATGAAGGCGATTGAGGCGGCGGGCTATAAGCCGGGCGAAGATATTGCGCTGGCGCTCGATTCGGCCTCGTCGGAATTCTTCAAGGGCGGCCTCTATAAGCTCGACGGCGAAGGTAAGAGCCTGGACGCCGCCGGGATGGTTGCCTTCTACGAAGACCTGTGCGCGCGCTACCCGATCATCTCCATCGAAGACGGGATGGCCGAAGACGATTGGGCCGGTTGGAAGCATCTCACCGACCGCCTTGGCAGCAAGGTGCAGTTGGTTGGCGATGATCTCTTCGTCACCAACCCAAAGCGCCTCGCCGAAGGCATCGAAAAGGGCGTCGCCAATTCGATCCTGGTGAAGGTCAATCAGATCGGCACGCTCAGCGAAACCCTGGATGCGGTCGAAATGGCCCATCGCGCCGGGTATACCTCGATCCTGTCGCACCGTTCGGGCGAAACCGAAGACGCGACGATTGCCGACCTCGCGGTCGCCACCAACTGCGGCCAGATCAAAACCGGCTCGCTGTCGCGCTCGGACCGGATGGCGAAGTACAACCAGCTTATCCGCATCGAAGAACAACTCGACACTACCGCCCGTTACCTGGGGCGGGCGGCGTTCAAGCAGCGCTAAGCGTAAGGGCAGGGGATCGGCGCAATGCCGGTCCCCGAGGCTCCTGACAGGCGAGGTTCTTTCAGGTATCCTTTGTAGATAAAGGGAGGCGTATTTATGTCTGAAACCCGTTCTGCTCTGGAAAACATCGCCCACGCCTTTGCGGGCGAGCTTGAAGCGCGCGATGATCGGCTGGCGAAGCTGATTACGGAAGGGTTCGCTAAGATCGAAGCGCGAATGACGGCACTGGAGCAAAGTGACAGGAACATCGTTCAAGCGATGGGGAATCTGCAAGGTCAGGTCGCCGCATTAAGCCGTACCACCAAGCAATAAGCGCTTTATAATTTCGACTCGATATATGACATTTTGAGTCTTGACCCATTTCTGAGATAAACCTGTTGACCCACTGACTCCGTTATGATTCTTTGGAGTCATGGCTGTCCTGACTATCTTGAAGCGCAAAGCGCATACCGTGATCGCCCCGCTGTTGGGCGCGTCCTTCGTCGCTTATTTCGCCTATCACGCGGTGCATGGCGACCGGGGCATGCTGGCCTATCTGCATTTGCAGCAGGAGATCCGTAAGGCCGAAATTACCCGCGATCTTATTCATGCTGAACGGGAAACACTCGAAAAACGGGTATCTTTGATGCGTCCCGATCGGCTGGACCCCGACCTTTTGGAAGAACGCGCGCGAGTCCTATTGAATTTCGGTCGGAAGGACGAAGTGCAGATCATGCTGCAACGCCCGCAGGCCTTGCCCCCTGAAATTGCAGTGAATTAGCCTTTCGCATTTTGCGCCTGCGAAATAAACTGTTACCTTGATTCAAGATGACAATCGATTTCTTGTGAAATTACAAGGCCTTGTCACGCTTGCATGGGCGTAAACTTCCGGGTTAGACAGGGTGTGAATAGGGTGGTTAAAGCCCTCTCGATTTTGCGTCCCCCGACCCGGTAGGAGGTCCATGCTATGACGACCGCCAAGCGCGCACCAAAGACAGCGGGAGGGGCGAGCGTCGCTGCCCCCGCGCCTTCGGCTGACATTCTGTTAAAATATTATCGCGACATGCTGCTGATCCGCCGCTTTGAAGAAAAAGCCGGGCAGCTTTACGGCATGGGCTTGATTGGCGGCTTCTGCCATCTCTACATCGGTCAGGAAGCCGTTGTGGTGGGGATGCAGGCAACGCTGACGCCGGAAGATGCGGTGATCACCTCCTACCGCGACCACGGCCATATGCTCGCCTGCGGTATGGATCCGCGCGGCGTGATGGCGGAACTAACGGGGCGTATCGGCGGCTATTCCCGAGGGAAGGGCGGCTCGATGCACATGTTCTCCAAAGAAAAGAATTTCTACGGCGGTCACGGTATCGTCGCCGCCCAGGTGCCGCTCGGGACGGGGATTGCCTTCTCCTTCCACTATCGCGGCATGGCGAATGTCTGCGCCACCTATATGGGGGACGGGGCCGTTAACCAGGGGCAGGTGTACGAAAGTTTCAACATGGCGGCGCTGTGGAAGCTTCCCGTCATCTATGTCATTGAAAATAATAAATACGCCATGGGCACCTCGGTCCAGCGTTCGGCGGCGGGGCAAGAATTGTTCCGGCGCGGCGCGGCCTACGGTATCCCCGGCGAGCCGGTGGACGGCATGAGCGTGATCGCGGTGCAAGAAGCCGCCGAACGCGCTGTCGCCCACTGCAAGGCGGGCAATGGCCCCTATATTCTGGAAATGAATACCTACCGCTATCGCGGTCACTCCATGTCCGACCCCGCCAAATACCGGACGAAGGAAGAAGTGAGCAAGATGCGCGAACAGCATGATCCCATCGATCACTTGCGCGCGCTCATTTTGGAGGGCGGTCACGCCGACGAGGCAGCGCTGAAGGACATCGACCGCGAGATTAAGGACATCGTTACCGATGCCGCCGAATTCTCCCAGTCGAGCCCGGAACCCGACCCGTCCGAACTCTACACCGACGTTCTGATTGAGGCCTAAATCATGGCAATTGATATTTTGATGCCGGCGCTGTCGCCGACCATGACCGAGGGCAAGCTATCGCGCTGGCTCAAGAAGGAAGGCGATAAGGTTAAGGCGGGCGATGTGCTGGCCGAGATCGAAACCGATAAGGCGACGATGGAAGTCGAAGCGGTGGATGAAGGCATTCTTGCCAAAATCACCGTGGCTGAAGGCACCGAGAATGTGGCGGTCAATGCCGTCATCGCCGTGCTGACCGAAGAGGGCGAAAGCCTCTCCGACGCGCCGAAAGCGGCTCCGGCCCCCGTCGCCGCCGCCCCGGTTGCCGCCCCGGCGATTGTCGCTTCGGTCGCCGCGCCGGTCGCCGCCGTCGCGGCAGAGCCCGATTGGACTGGCCCGACCAAGACGCAGACCGTCCGCGAAGCCTTGCGCGACGCGATGGCCGAAGAAATGCGCTCGGACGAAGCCGTTTACCTGATGGGCGAAGAAGTCGCCGAATATCAGGGGGCCTATAAGGTCAGCCAGAATCTGTTGCAGGAATTCGGCCCCCGCCGCGTGATCGATACCCCGATCACCGAACACGGCTTCGCCGGTCTTGCGGTCGGGTCGGGCTTTATGGGCCTGAAGCCGATTGTGGAGTTCATGACGTTCAACTTCGCCATGCAGGCGATTGACCACATCATCAATTCCGCCGCCAAGACGCTCTATATGTCGGGCGGGCAGATGGGCTGTTCCATCGTGTTCCGCGGCCCGAACGGCGCGGCCTCCCGCGTCGGGGCGCAGCATAGCCAATGCTATGCGTCCTGGTACGCCCATTGCCCCGGCTTGAAGGTGGTTGCGCCCTATAGCGCCGCCGACGCCAAGGGCCTGCTGAAAGCCGCCATCCGGGATCCGAACCCGGTCATTTTCCTCGAAAATGAAATCCTCTACGGATCTTCCTTCGAAGTCCCGGATACGAACGATTGGATCGTTCCCATCGGCAAGGCCAAAATCGTGCGTCCGGGGAAGGATGTGACGATTACCGCCTTCTCGATCACCGTGCGCCACGCGCTTGCCGCTGCCGAAGCTTTGGCGGCCCAGGGCATCGACGCCGAAGTGATCGATCTGCGCTCGATCCGTCCGCTCGATATGGACACGATCCTTGCCTCGCTCGCCAAGACCAACCGCTGCGTAACGGTGGAAGAAGGCTGGCCCTTTGCTGGGGTTGGAGCGGAAATCGGCATGCAGATCATGGAAAAGGGCTTCGACTTGCTCGATGCCCCCGTGTTGCGCGTCGCGGGCAAGGATGTTCCGCTGCCCTATGCCGCTAATCTTGAAAAGCTCGCCCTGCCGACCGTGGACGATATCGTCCAGGCCGCGCGGGCGGTCTGCTATCGCTGACGGGGGCGCGCCATGCCAATTCAAATTCTGATGCCCGCCCTGTCACCCACCATGACCGAGGGCAATCTTGCCCGCTGGCTCAAGAAGGAAGGCGATAGCGTTAAAGCCGGGGACGTGCTGGCCGAAATCGAAACCGATAAGGCGACGATGGAAGTCGAAGCCGTCGATGAGGGCACCCTTGGTAAGATCCTGGTCGCCGAAGGCACCCAGGGCGTTAAGGTCAACGAGCCCATCGCTCTGCTGCTGGAAGAGGGCGAGTCCGCCTCGGCCCTCTCGGCCCCGAAAGCCGCACCTGTCGCGGCTCCGGCTGCTGCAGCGTCTGCTCCAGTCGCGGCCCCCGTTGCAGCTCCGGCATCTGCCCCGGTGGCGCATGGTTCGCGCAATATTGCGAGCCCCTTGGCGAAACGCTTGGCCGAACAAGCCGGGATTGATCTTGCCAGTGTTTCGGGCTCCGGCCCGAACGGGCGGATCGTGAAGGCTGATGTGGAAGCGGCTAAGGCGCGTGGCCCTGTTGCCGCCGCCGCCGCGCCGGTTGCGGCCCCGGCTCCTGCGGCTGCGCCCGCACCGGCGGCAAAACCGGCCCCGGCCCCCGTGCAGACCTTTGGCCTTCCGGCCTTCGATCTGGTGCCGCATTCCTCGATGCGCAAAACCATCGCGCGCCGCCTGACCGAAGCCAAGCAATCGGTGCCGCATTTCTACCTGACAGTGGATATCGGGCTCGACGCCTTGTTAAAACTGCGTGCGGACCTCAACGCGCGCGGCGAAAAGTCGGGCGTGAAACTGTCGGTCAACGACATGATTATCCGCGCCTCGGCGCTTGCCTTGAAAAAGGTGCCGAACGCCAATGCCGCTTGGTCCGACGAAGGGCTGATGCTGTTCAAGGGCGTTGATATCGCCGTTGCGGTCTCGATCCCCGGCGGGCTCATCACCCCGATCATCCGCGATGCGGATAAGAAGGGCCTTGCCGAGATTTCTGCCGAAATCAAAGACTTGGCCGGTCGTGCCAAGGCGGGCAAGCTGAAGCCGGAAGAGTTTACCGGCGGCACTTTCTCGATTTCCAACCTCGGCATGTTCGGTATCCGCGAGTTTGCCGCGATCATCAACCCGCCACAGTCCTGCATCCTCGCCGTTGGCGCGGGCGAACAGCGGCCGGTGGTGCGCAATGGCGCGCTGGCGGTCGAAACCCAGATGAGCTGCACCCTGTCGGTCGATCACCGCGTCGTCGATGGTGCGCTGGGGGCGGAATGGCTGCAAGCCTTCAAGGGGCTGATCGAAGATCCGCTCTCGATGATGCTCTAGGAAAGGTCGGATCATGGCAGAAACAAAGTTTGATCTGATCGTCGTCGGCGGCGGTCCCGGCGGCTATGTCGCCGCGATTCGCGCGGCGCAATTGGGCAAGAAGGTGGCGCTGGTTGAGCGCGAGCATTTGGGCGGTATCTGCCTCAACTGGGGCTGTATCCCGACGAAAGCCCTGCTGCGCTCGTCGGAAATCTTCAGCCTCATCAATCACGCCAAGGACTTCGGCCTTGAGGTGAAGGGTGACGTGAATGTGATCCTGCCGAAAATCGTGGAGCGTAGCCGTAAGGTGGCAAGCCAGCTTTCCGGCGGTGTGAAGCATCTGCTGAAGAAGAACAAGGTGACGGTCTTCGACGCTTACGGGAAGCTTGCGGGCAAGGCCGGGGCGGACCGGAAGATTTCGCTGACCGGGAAAGATGGCGCTTCGGCGGGCGACCTCACCGCGCCGCACGTCATCCTGGCCACCGGCGCCCGCGCGCGCTCGGTGCCGGGGATGGAGCCGGACGGCAAGCTGATCTGGACCTACCGCGAAGCGATGGTGCCGGATGTGATGCCGAAGTCGCTCCTCGTCGTCGGTTCCGGGGCCATCGGCATCGAATTCGCCAGCTTTTACAAAACGCTGGGGGCCGATGTCACGGTGGTGGAAATGGTGGACCGCATCCTTCCGGCGGAAGACGAGGAAATCTCGGCCTTCGCCCGCAAGAGCTTCGAGAAGCAGGGGAT
>NZ_JBILQX010000211.1:0-5398 GCF_044372965.1 Elstera sp.
CGGAAATGGTGGCGGCTTGATCAATGTTGGCGCCGGTAATGATAAAGTTACCGCGGGTAATGGCGGCTATACCATCAACACAGGGAGCGGAAATGACACGGTCTCTGCTGGTAGTGGGAACGACCACATTACCGTTCAGAACGCCAATACTCTGACATACACATATAATGGCGGCTTGGATTATATTTCGGGCTCCCTGCAGGCGTTGCAGTTGAGCATCAGCCCGGTAGCAACTTTTGATTACTCAAGCGGCCACTTGGTTGCGACGATTGATGCAAACAATAGCCTGACGGTTACGGGAATCAGCCATAGCTCTCAGGTGACGCTCATCTAACCCACTGAAAGCCCCCTCCCCGCCTTAGCGTGGGGAGGGTAGCCCGTAGATCATCACAATCGCCTGGGCCAGCGGATATTCGTCCGTCAGGGTCAGGTGAATATCGGCGGTCATGCCAATGGGCGTGATCGCCGTTAGTCTTTCTAAAGCCCCGCCCGTCAGCCGCAGCGTTGGCCTGCCGCTGGCAAGATTAATCACCACCATATCGCGCCAGAACACGCCGTTGCGAAAGCCGGTGCCCAGCGCCTTGGCGCAGGCTTCCTTGGCGGCAAAGCGTTTGGCGTAGGTGGCGGCGGGGTGTGCGCGGCGTTCGGCCTTCGCCTGCTCTTCTGGGGCGAAGACCCGGTCGCGGAAACGGTCGCCGAATCTCTCCAGCGACCGTTCGATGCGGCGGATGTCGCAGAGATCGTTACCGATCCCGAGTATCATTAGCTTTTGGTCTGCTTGGTCAGGGGAATATCGATTTTGATCGACAGTTCCTTGAGCCGCGCCGGATCGACCGGGCTTGGGGCCTGCATCAGCAAATCTTCGGCCTTTTGGTTCATCGGGAAGCAGACGACTTCGCGGATATTCGGCTCGTCAGCCAGCAGCATGACCATGCGGTCAACGCCGGGAGCCGAACCGCCGTGGGGCGGCGCGCCGAATTTGAAGGCGTTGAGCATGCCGCCGAAGCGGGCTTCAACATCCTCATTCTTGTATCCGGCGATTTCGAAGGCCTTATACATGATTTCCGGCAGATGGTTCCGGATCGCGCCCGACGACAGCTCAATGCCGTTGCAGACGATATCATACTGATAGGCGTTGATCGTCAGCGGATCTTGGTTCAGCAGCGCGTCAAGCCCGCCTTGCGGCATGGAGAAAGGATTGTGGCTGAAGTCGATTTGGCCGGTGTCTTCGTTCAGCTCGTACATCGGGAAATCGACGATCCAGCAGAAGTTGAACACGCTGGGGTCGATCAGGTTCAGCTCTTCACCCAGGCGCTTACGCGCTTGGCCCGCGAATTTTTCGGCGACCAGCTTCTTATTGCAGGCGAAGAACAGGGCATCGCCCGGTTGAATCCCGGCTTTTTCGGCTAGCAGCTTCAGCGCGTCCGGCCCGATGAATTTGGCGATGGGGCCTTTGGCCTCGCCGCTCTTATCCCACAGGATATAGCCTAAGCCGGGATGGCCTTCGCCCTTGGCCCAATCGTTGAGCTTATCGAAGAAGCTGCGCGGCTGGTCCGATACCTGCGGCGCGGGAATGGCGCGGACAACCGCACCACCAGCAACGGCGGTCTTGAAGGCGTTGAAGGTGACATCGTCGCGCGTGAAGATTTCGGTCACGTCGGCGATGACGATCGGGTTGCGCAGGTCCGGCTTATCAGAGCCGTACTTTAGCATCGATTCGCTATAGGCGATGCGCGGGAACGGATAGGGCGTAACGCTCTTGCCGTTCGAAAATTCCTCGAACACGCCGTGCAGCACCGGCTCGATGGCGGCGAACACGTCTTCTTGCGTGACGAAGCTCATTTCGAAATCGAGCTGATAGAATTCGCCGGGGCTGCGGTCGGCGCGGGCGTCCTCATCGCGGAAGCAAGGGGCGATTTGGAAGTAGCGGTCGAAGCCCGCCACCATCAGCAACTGCTTAAACTGCTGCGGCGCTTGCGGCAGGGCGTAGAAACGGCCCGGATGCATACGCGCGGGCACGAGGAAGTCGCGCGCCCCTTCCGGTGAGGAGGAGGTGAGAATCGGCGTTTGGAACTCGGTGAAGCCCTGGTCGATCATCCGGCGGCGCAGGCTGGCGATGACGTTGGAGCGCAACACGATGTTCTTATGAAGCCGGTCGCGGCGCAAATCCAGGAAGCGGTAGCGCAGGCGCGTATCTTCGGGATATTCCGCGTCGCTGTTCACTTGCAGCGGCAGCACATCGGCGGCGGACTGAAGGAAATATTCCTTCACCTGCACTTCAATGGCGCCGGTCGGCAGGTTCGGATTTACCGTTTCGGCGCTGCGATCCACAACGAGGCCGGAAACCGTAATTACGCTCTCAACGCGCACTTGGCTGGCGTCGTCAAAGAAAGCCGACTCGTTATCGATCACCAACTGAGTGATGCCGTAATGGTCGCGCAGATCGATGAACAGCAACTGCCCATGATCGCGCTTGCGGTGCACCCAGCCCGACAGGCGCACGGTCTGGCCGGTTTCGGCGCGGCTCAAGGCGTTGCAAGTATGCGTGCGATAGGCGTGCATGAAAAATTCCCAGCGGCTAAATCAGAATAGGCGGCAAAGCCACACGCTTTGACACCGAATGTCAAGGGCTGGCTATGCGGTTTCGCCTCAGTGTGCTATAGCGAAAATCATGATGATCCAAGATTCAGCCGCGTTAGCGGCCCTCTGCGCCATACTGGCGCAAGAAGCCTATGTAACGGTCGATACCGAGTTTATTCGTGATAAGACCTATTGGCCCCAGCTTTGCCTCGTGCAGGTGGCGGGAACCTCGGTGGCTGCGGCCATCGATCCGCTGGCGGAAGGCATCGACCTTGCGCCGCTGTTCGAGTTGATGGCCAATCCGGCGGTGCTGAAGGTCTTCCACGCCGCCCGGCAGGATTTGGAGATTTTCTACAATCTTACCGGCACGGTGCCGACCCCGCTCTGGGATAGCCAAGTCGCGGCGATGGTTTGCGGCTTTGGCGAAAGCGCGAGCTATGAGACGCTGGCGGGCAAGCTCGCCAATGCGCGCATCGATAAAAGCTCACGCTTTACCGATTGGTCGCAGCGCCCGCTGACCGACAAGCAGCTTTCCTATGCGCTCTCGGACGTAACGCACCTCCGCGTCATCTATGAGAAGCTGGCGAAACGCATCGAGAAAGCGGGCCGCGAATCGTGGGTGCAGGAGGAAATGGCGATCCTCACCGATCCCAAGACCTACCAGCTTGATCCCGAAACCGCTTGGCAGCGCCTGCGCCCGCGCACCGGCAACCGCCGGTTCCTCGCCATTCTCAAGGAACTCGCGGCGTGGCGCGAGGCGGAAGCCCAGCGCAAGAATATTCCCCGTCAGCGCTTGCTAAAAGACGAAGCGCTGCTGGAAGCCGCCGCCAATGCCCCGCGCGCCGTCGCCGATCTCGGGCGAATGCGGGCGCTGAGCAAAGGCATGATCGAAGGCTCGGTCGGTCAGGGTATTCTCGCCGCCGTCGAACGCGGCAATGCGATCCCCGAAGCCGACTGCCCGACCCTGCCGGAAAAGCCGGACGTGAGCGGAGGCAGAGCGGCCCTCATCGAGTTGCTGAAAGTGCTGCTGAAAGCCAAATGCGACAGTAATGACGTAGCGCAAAAGCTCGTCGCCAATAGCGCCGATATTGAAACGCTGGCGATGGAAGACTCCCCCGCCATCCACGCGCTGACCGGCTGGCGGCGCGAGGTGTTCGGCGAAGATGCTTTAGCGCTGAAACGCGGCGAAGTGGCGCTGACGGTCAAGGGCGACAGTATTCGGTTGATCCGGCTCTAGCATGCTCGCGTTGCTGACGGATCGGCGCTTCCTGCCGCTGTTCATTGCGCAGTTCCTGGGGGCCTTGAACGATAATTTGTTCAAGAATGCCCTGGCGATTCTCGTGGTCTACAAGTTGGTGCCCGATCCCGATGCGGCGCAAGCGCTGGCCGGGTTGGCGACGGCGCTGTTCGTGCTGCCCTATTTCTTCGCCTCGGCCTTTGCGGGCACGCTCGCGGACCGTATGCCGAAGGCCGCGCTGACCCAATGGGTGCGGTTAATCGAGATTCCGGCTCTTTTGCTGGGCCTCGCCGGGCTCGTGCTGGGGTCGATCCCTCTGCTGTTTGCCGCTTTAATTGGGATGGGCATTCTCTCCACCTTCTTTAGCCCGGTGAAATTCTCCCTCCTGCCGGAACTGCTGAAGCCGGAGGATCTGGCGCGCGGCAATGCCCTGTTTGCGGCGACCACCTTCGTCGCCATCCTCATCGGCACGATTATGGGCACCGAGTTGGTGCGGCTCGACGGCGGCCCTTGGATTGCCGGGCTCACGGGGCTCGGCATCGCCGTTCTGGCGTGGCTCGCCTGCCGGGCGCTGCCCCCGACGGTCGCCCTGCGCCCCGATCTAAAACTGCGCTGGAATTTCCTCGCCGATACCTGGGCCGTGTGTCGGGGCACCCTCGCCAGCCCCGTGCTGCGCCGCGTCGTGCTCGGGATTTCTTGGTTCTGGATGCTCGGCGCGGTGCTGCTGGCGCAACTGCCGGGCTTGGTGCGCAACCGCATCGGGGCTGACGAGCAGGTCGTGACCTTCTTCCTCGCACTGTTTTCGATTGGCATTGCCGTGGGCGCGGGCATCTGCGGGCGGATGCTGCACGGGCAGGTGAAATCCGGCCCGGTCGGCATCGGCGCGCTTGGGATGGCGCTGGCGACCTTCGATCTTTGGCTGGCCCTGCCCACCGCCCCCGTATCGAATGTGTTGACGCCGCTGCCCGCCTTTCTGGCGGAGGCTGCCAACTGGCGCTTGATCGGCGATTTCCTGCTGCTGGCGGTCGCGGGCGGGGTCTATACGGTACCGCTCTATACGCTGCTGCAAAGCCGCGCTCAGCCAGAAGCGCGGGCGCGGGCAGTTGCGACGAATAACATCGTGAATGCGGGCATGATGGGCCTCGGCACGGCGGGGACGGCGCTACTACCGGGTCTCGGCTTAACCGTGCCGGATTTGGTGCTGGGGTTGGGCGTGGGGCTCTTGATCTTGGCGCTTCCGCTCGCCCGCACTGCCGCCCAGGCGGATGCTTAAGCGCGCGGCGCGCCGATCAGAATAACGCCGACGCCCGCGAGGCAAATCCCCACCCCTAGCCAATCGGTTAGCACGGGCCGCACGCCTTCGACTCCCCAAAGCCACGCGAGCGAGGCGACGATATAGACCCCGCCATAGGCGGCGAAGGTGCGCCCGGCGGCGACCTGTTCTACCAAGGCTAAAGCGCCCGCGAACAGAATAAGCGAGACCACGCCGGGGATGAGCCACAGCACAGACTTATCTAGCCGCCACCACGCCCAAAAGGCAAAACACCCCGCGATTTCGGCAAGCGCGGCAAACACATACAG
>NZ_JBILQX010000239.1:0-4457 GCF_044372965.1 Elstera sp.
CTGAGAACGACCACCCGTTTACCGGCATAGGGCCAAGGTTCGAAGCCCTGCACGGTTTCAAAGGTTCGCGCCCCTAGAATGATCGTGTCGATGCTCGCGAAGAACGCCGCATACCCGCAATCTTCCCCCGCCGGAATACGGGAATTGGCCCGGTCCAGCCAATCGAGACCGCCGTTGGAGCGCGCGATGAACCCATCAAGGCTTATTGCAATAAAAACAGAGGTTTGCGGTCGCTTCATCACGTCGCCAATAAGAATAACCGTCGTGGTAGGAATGAGTGAGTCTCGACGAAAAAGCGGACCAATCCAAGGATTGATCCGCTTAGATCGGGGCAGGGAGTGAAATCCCATTCGCGAAAGGCCCCGAACTCCCCGCGCCGGTCCACCAAGGCGACCGTCGCGAATTTCAAGGCAATACTTACATCTGGATCGGGGCTTGAACGCCCAAACCGCTCCCCAGATTGTGATTATGACGTCGGTCCCACAGATAGGACTCGGTAATCACGGTATCGACGTCGTCGCCCAGTTTCTTGGTCCAGCATTCTGCCGTCCGACGGTCCATGAAAACCCCAAATCGCTTATCCGCTCCGGTCCGACTGCGCGCTTCTACAGTGTAGACGATATGCTCAGCCATGTTTTCCTCCGTGGCGGGACGGCACAACTGCCGCCGTGAGGAAACACTGCGCTGATAGGTTTATGTCGTCAAGATATTTTGTTTAAAAACAGTGTATTACGTAATTTACTTAATGTTAAATCTCAATCGGCGGATCCAGCGTATGAACCGTATGTAGCCCGACGAGCCCGCGCATCGGCACTTCCCCCAGTTTACGGCTGGGTTGGGAGAGCAAGGCGGCGAGATCGCTTGAGAACAGCAGCGGCGTATCGAAATCCTTGGTTTGGGCTTCCAGTCGCGCCGCGCGGTTCACGGCACCGCCGACGACATTAAAAGCCAAGCGGCTGGGGGAGCCGATATTGCCATGGGTAACGGTGCCGACGTGCAGCCCTACGCCGAAGCGGATCGGCGGTTCTTGGCGGCGCTGACGGCGATGGTTCACGACGGCAAGCCCGTTGAAGGCGTCGATAGCGGCATCTACCGCATTGTTCGCCGCAATGCGTAGGGCATTCGCGCCGTCCGCCGCGAAGACGATCAGAATTGCATCGCCAATGAACTGCAAAATCTCGCCCCCACGCGGGGCGGCGGCGGCGGCGACATGCTCGCAATATTCGTTCAACAGCTCGATCAACTTCGCGGCAGGCAGGCTTTCGGTGAGGCCGGTGAAATTGCGCAGGTCCGAATACCAGATGGCCGCCTGGATCACCTCACTATCGCCGCGCTTGATCGACCCCGCCAGCACCTTATCGGCAGTGCGCGGGCCGACATAGGTTTCCAAGAGGGTTTTCGACAGAAAGCGCAACTCCAGCGTTTCGAACAGTGGCGTTAAGAACAGCACCAGCGCGCGCAGCTTGGCGAGATCATCGTCGCTAAAACCCTCGGCGGCGCGGGAACCAAAGCTGACGAAATTGCGCGTGCCGTTGGAAAACACCATGGGCAGCGCAACATAATCGCTAATCTGCTCCTGCACGAGGTCATCAAAAAAGCTCGGCTGATTATGCTCAAGCAGGCCGAGAGCCGGGCGATAGCGGATTTCGGCACCGCCCGCGCGAATATGCTCAATCGGGCTGCCTTTAAAGTCCGGGCGCAGGCTGACGGCGTGTGGTGCCAGGAAAATGCTGGTGCCGGTCTCTTTGAACCAACTGACCGACCAGGCTATAAGCTGCGGGTGGAGGGTTTCGACGGAAACGTGCAGCCGGTCCAACGGCAATCCCAGGATCAGCAGCCGCTCGGTGAGGCCCGCGACGAGGGCTTCAGCATTATGGGCGCGCTGACCTTCCGTGAGCAACCATTCCGCAATCGGGGCCAAGCTCCAGCCCTCGCTGGGGCCGAGAAGCTTTTCGCGGGAACAGAGGAGGGCGGTCATCGGCGGTTTTTCCTTTCTGTCCGGGAATATGCCCGGTAAACAGCGTGCGTTGATTAACGGTGTTAATCGTGCGCGCCGTTGGACAGATAGGAAGGTTAAACGAGAATATCTAGATAGTGACCGCGAAAATATCGTAACGGCAGCAGGATTTGCCCATCGATGAAGATAGCCTGCAAATCTTCCATCGTCGGAATCTTCGGCCGCCAGCGTTTGCGGTCACGATCATTGATCTTCTCGGGCTTTTCTGGCGAGCGCAGGCCGCCGACGCGCGTGTCGAGCTGAAGCCCACGATCGGTAATCGGTCCTTGAATGCGCTCAGCCATATCACTTCATCCTCGTTTGGATAAACGCACTATAACCAACTCTAAAGAAAGTGCAATTTACTTTGTACCACCAGACGAAAGCCGAATACTGGCAAGCGCAATCCGGTAGGCTTCCGGTGTATCAAGGTCGGCTAGCAATCCGGGATTGTCGCGGGGAAGCTCTAACAGCCGGTCGGGAAATCGATCCATCAAGCGCTTTGCCCCCTGATCGCCGGTCAAGGCCAGCATCTCCGGCAACAAGTCGCGTGCCCAAAGGGTGGGATTGCCGCGCTGGCCTTGCACAGTAGGAACAATCACGGCGCGGCCTGCTGCGGGGTCAAAAGCCTCTGCCAGGGCGCGCAAATCCTCGGCTCCGACCAGCGGCATATCGGCCAACGCGATCAGCAATCCATCCAGAGGTAGGGTTAGGGCGTGCTTTATTCCAGCAATCAGTGACCGACTGAGCCCGTCGGCATAGTCGGGGGCCTCAACCAGGGTCAGCGGTCCGGCATCGCTCGCCTCAAGCACCGCCCGAACCTCCGCCTGTCGGCTGCCGGTGACGACCAGGATCGGCGCGAAACAGCCCGCTTGCCGCAGATGCTCGGCGGTAACGGCGACCATCGGCTTCTCTGGGAAGGGCAACAGCAGCTTACTGTCCGGCCCCATCCGCCGCGACTGGCCCGCCGCGAGCAGGAGCGCGCCAAGGCGGGGCGCTTTCCGGGCTTCCGGTTCAGGCAGACGCGGTTGCGGGCGGCTTGGGATTTCCATGAGCAAACCGCCGATGCCCATGGCGCGAAGATCCGCTGCCCTCACCTCAATCCCGGCGGCAAACCGCTGTAAGACCCAATCGAAGCCGTTCAGTTTCGGTGAGCGCGCACAGCCGGGCAGCCCCAGCACGCGCGCCGCGCCAATCTGTCCCAGAATCAACAGATTACCAGGGTCAACGGGCATGCCGACTTGATGAACGATACCGCCCGCCTGCTCAATCCCCGCCGGGATGACGTCGGCCTGGTCGGCGACTGCGCTCGCGCCCATAATCAGGATCGGATCGAAGCCCTCTGCAACGGCTTGTTTCAGCGCCACGGCCACCGTGTCTTGTCGGTGCGGCAGCGTGCGCACGGGGGGCAGGACCGATCCCAAGGCGGCGAGGCGGGCCGCCGTCACGCTCTGGGCCTTTTCCGCCAAACTTAGCTTGGTGCCAGGCAATAGTGTGTGGAGTAGCAGCGGGCGCAGTGGTTTGAAGGGGGCGAGGCGCAAGGCTTCGACCGGCAAGGCCGCAATTGCTTGCTCGACCAACGCACCCGGCACGGCGAAGGGGATAATCTTGATCGTTGCGACCATATCCCCGGCCTGCACTGAGGCGAAGGGCGGTAGGGTTGCCAGCGTGAGCCGTTCATCGCGCCGGTTCAACTCTTCCAGCGCGGCGCGATCCAGCACCAGCAGGCCCGCGTCGACGGCAAACAGATTGACGCGCCCGGTAAAAGCCGCTTCCGCCCGCAATCCTGATCCGGTGAGGGCTAGGGCGAGGCGGGTCGCGGCGTCATCCTCGTGCAGATCGCCCGGCTCCAGAGCGGCGACGATGACGTGATCGTGCCCGGCGCTGGCCAGAAGGGCGCAATCGGCTTCGGTTAGCCGATGGCCTTTCTTGAACGGCGGCGTGGCGTGGGCGAGCAGGCCGCCAAGGCACTCCGATAGGGGACGGGAGCCGAACTGCATGGGGCTAGAGGCTAGCTTTCCCCAAGCGCCGCATCGCGGTGATTTGCGCCAAGATCGACAGGGCGATTTCGGCCTGCGTCTTTGCCCCAATCGCGAGCCCCACGGGGCCTTGAATGCGCTGAAGATCGGCGTCGGTAAACCCGGCCTCGGTCAAGCGCTGCAAGCGGCTGGTATGGGTCTTCCGGCTCCCTAAAGCGCCGATATAGAAAGCGTCGGACTTCAGCGCTGCGGTGAGCGCCGGATCATCGAGCTTCGGATCATGGGTGAGCGTGACGATGGCGGTGCGGCTATCGGGCTTTAGGGCGTCCAACGCCTCATCGGGCCAGTCGGTCGACAGGGCGATGCCGGGGAAGCGCTCCGGGGTGGCGAAAGCTTGGCGAGGATCGATCACTGTCACCGCATAGCCTAGGGCCTGCGCCATTGGAATGACGGCCTGCGCGATATGGACCGCGCCGACCAAA